>CAJMOJ010000004.1 GCA_905215035.1 uncultured bacterium | reverse complement strand
TGCAACAATCCGTAGCACCTTGCGAAGATATCTCATAGGTGCCTAATTTTTGAGCATCTGCAATAATTTCAACTTTATCCGAACCAATAAGCGGTCGTAGAACAGGCAGCGTAACGGCTGCATTGGTCGCCACTATATTCTCTATTGTCTGAGAAGCAACTTGGCCGAGACTCTCCCCTGTTACAAGTGCTTTTGCTCCTTCTCTTTCAGCCACCGCCTGAGCAATGCGATACATAAACCGACGATACAAAACAATACGCAAACTAGGTGGAGCACTAAGAGCAATTTCTCGCTGATATTCTCCAATAGGAGCAATGTAGACTTTTGCAATGGTTCCCGTTTTTTCAAGCACGTGAGCGATATCATCAACAAGATACTCTGAAGTGTCTACCGTTTCAGGTCGGCCAGAAAAATGTACTCCAATTGCTACAGCACCACGACGAGCAATACGCCAGAGTGCTACCGGCGAATCAATTCCTGATGAAAGCAGCGATACAACCTTACCTGAAGTACCAACCGGAAGTCCTCCTACACCCGATATTGAACGCGCATAGATATAGCAATAGTTCTCAATCATTTCAACGCGAACTTCAACATCAGGATTTTTCATTTTTACCCCATGATTGGGAAAGGCACGACACAATGTTGCACCGACCAATTGATTGAGTTGCATTGAATCAATTTCAAAATCAGTATGGTTTCTTCGCGCCGAAACCTTAAAGGTGTCAAATGGCTCTGCATCACGCAACGCAAGTACAGCGGTTTCGTAGACAACGTCCATGTCTTGCTCGCAACGATAGCCACATGACACACGCGCAATGCCAGGAACGCCAGCAATTCGATCTGCAATTTCACACGCTGTTTCATAATCAGCATCTTGATCAATAAAAATACAAATACGTCCAGAAATACGATGGATGCCTCGTATGGGGCATCCATGCAGAAGTGAATCAAGATTGCCAACTAAGCGCTGTTCAAATTTTTTACGATTGTGACCTTTAAGACCAATTTCATGATAATGAACAAGACAAACTCGCTGAAGAGGCATCAGTTTTCTTTCTCGTAATGGCGGTTATGCAAATTAATGCACCTAACCGCTTTTTGATTTAGTTTCCTTGTGGTTCAAAATCCAAAGAAGCAGGATCATACGAAACATCCCCATCAGCAATTTCATCAAAAGCCAAGCTTAAGGGACGACGATTGGCTGCACGAGCAATATCAACAGCAGTTTGTAATTGAATAGCACGGCTCCTCTGTCCACGCATCATTTCGTTAATGTCTTGTGCGCGTTTTGAGGCAACCGCACATAACAGAAAACGGTCATTGTCGGTTTTTTCAAGTAATACGTCAATCTTTGGCTCAATAAGACTCATATACTATGCTCCTCTATTTAGATTCAGCAAACGAATTGATTAAACCTATAAGCTGTTCAGTTGCTTTTGTGACATTATCGTTCACAAGCGTATAATCATACTCCTTTTTTTGCGAAAGCTCTAGTTTTGCATTTTTTAACCGGGTAGAAATCTCTTGCTCGGTTTCTGTTCCTCTTCCCCGAAGTCTTTTTTCCAACTCGGCTAATGAAGGAGGTTCTATAAAAATAAGGTGTGCATCCGGCATCTGTTGTTTAATCTGCAATGCCCCCTGCACATCAATTTCTAAAATGACTTGCTTGCCAAGGCGTATGGCTTCTTCTACGCGAGAGCGTAGTGTTCCATAATAATGACCATGTACGCATGCCCATTCAAGAAATCCACCTTCTTCAATAATGGATTCAAACTCTTGTGTTGATAGAAAAAAATAGTGAACACCATCTTGTTCACCATCACGTGGGGCGCGTGTAGTCGCAGAAATACTTACCCACGCATCATCAAGCTCATCTAATAAACGAGCCACCAGGGTTCCTTTTCCTGCCCCTGATGGCCCTGAAATAATCGAAAGTGTACCGTTTCGCACTATGCGTTACCCAATCGTTCCAAAAGTGCTGCAACTTGTCGAGCACCCAATCCTTTAAGTCTTCGAGACTCTGCAATCTTGAGCTCTTTCATAACTTTTTCAACCTTGGATTTACCATATCCAGGAAGTGTCTCAATTAATGCAGAAACTCGCATTCTTCCTACCACAGGATCATCCTTCATATCAAGGACTTCAGCTAACGTCATCTTTCCTTCTTTTAGAGCCTCTCGTACTTCAGCTCTTTTGGCTCGAGCGGCCTTGGCTTTCTCCAGGGCAGCTTGGCGCTCTTCTGGAGTCAATTCAGGAACGGCCATTAGTTTTCTCCTTTGCTTGGTGTTTATGGGCACAAATGTCCTATAAAGTTTTGTTTATCTTAACCAAGCGGAAAAATGTTTTCTATGGAGCTATAATACGCCAAAAAATGACATATCAGATTAAAAGATAAGATTTATCAGCATTTATAGATATTACAGATATGTGGACTTTCTCGCTATCACAAATTTTTTGTTATTTTCTTCAATAGGTATTTGAAAAAGGAAAAATTAGTCATGCAATAACGCGAAGAGCGGGGAATTCATCAAGTCAAGACTAATTTTAGATTGAAGGCACATTACACCAATTACTTCACATTCGTAACGTTGTGCCAAGGTGATAAGATCATTGATTTTTTGTATGTCATCCAAAACTGATACCGTAATCAAAACCTTTGTTTTTTTGGCTAATGAAAACCCGTGGTTTAAAACATAAGACTCTTCTGTTTTATCCGCATAATAAAAACGCGCCCATGCAGCAGTGGCACTTGCGAATCCATATAACCTATCGTCAGCATCACTCAAAATTGCTTGAGGACGAACATCGCGCGGCAAAAGATGAAGATTGTCAACCACAACAGAATTAGTAATGATGGGATCCTCTAACAGTCGGTCAATTTCAACTTTGAGCTCACCATCAGATTTGGCACTGTTTTGTTCAAGAGCGCCACATTTTTCAAGCGTTTCTTTTAATTCAGATAACTCCATAGTTATAATCCTTTCACAATTGCATCAAATGCCTCTGCAGGAACATCTGCTTCTGTAATTGGCCTGCCAATAACAAGATGCGATGCACCGGCATCAAAGGCTTTTCGTGGAGTAGCAACACGTGTTTGATCCCCCAATGCTGCCCCAACAGGACGAACCCCTGGAGTAACAATAGCTGCATGAGCACCCAAAAGTACGCGTAATGTCTCGGCCTCCTGCGGAGAAGCCACTACCCCATCAAGACCTGCCTTTTGTGCGAGTAGGGCAAGTGATTCAACTTGTTCAGCCATAGGACGCTCTACCCCAATAGAAGTAAGATCGTCTTGCGACATAGATGTCAAAACCGTAATACCAAGCGTAATAGGATTGGTTTGAAGCTCCAACTCAGCAATTCCCTCAAGCGCTGCTCGCATCATATCAACTCCGCCGCAGCTATGCATGGTGATCATGTCTGCTCCAGAGAGCGCAACTGCTTGTGCGGCTCCTTTAACTTGATGAGGAATATCATGCAATTTTAGATCAACAAATACCTTGAATCCTAAATCTTTGAGGTTGGCAACGATCGAGGGTCCTGCTTGATAAAATAATGTCATTCCAATTTTGAGCCACGTTGCTCTTCCAGCCAATTGATCAGCAAGTTCTCGTGCTCGACGCTCATCGCAATCAAGTGCAACAATAATACGCTCAGACTCAGGAATTGAGGCAAAATCTAGCATTGTAGCGCTCCTATCAATTCAGTAATATCGCTAACTCCTTGCTCTTCGCAATAGTTGCGCATCTCATTAATTACCGTAATGGTGGCAGAAGGGTTAACAAAATTTGCCGCACCGACCGCTACTGCTGTTGCTCCTGCGAGCATAAACTCAATAGCATCTAATCCATTACTAATACCACCCATACCTAAAATAGGAATTGAGACCGCTCGCGAACATTGCCATACACAACGCAACGCAACAGGCTTAATAGCCGGACCAGACAACCCTCCCACAACACGTGCAAGTAAGGGTTTGCGCGTGTAGGGATCAATTGCCATGCCCAACACAGTATTTATTAAAGACAGGCCATCGGCACCCGCTGCTTCTGCAGCACGTGCAATTTCAGCAATATCAGTAACATTGGGGGTAAGTTTTACGAGCATTGTTTTGTCGGTACGAATGCGACATGCAGAAACGACTTCCTCAACCATAGCAGGATCTGTTCCAAACGTTAAACCACCTTGATCAACATTAGGACAAGAAATATTAAGCTCGTATGCTGCAGGAACAGAAGATGTTTCAAGCGCATCTATAACCGCACAGTACTCCGCGATCGAATGACCAGAAATATTTACAATAACAGGTACTTCTTGGTTGGCAAGCCATGCCAAATCTTTTGCTATAAACGCCTGAACGCCAGGATTTTGCAAACCGATAGAATTGAGCATACCTGAAGCTGTTTCAGCAATACGTGGTGAAGGGTTACCTTCCCATCCAAACTCCGATACACCTTTAGTGGTAAGCGCGCCCAACTGAGAAATATCAACAAAATCAGAATATTCACGTCCTGAAGCAAACGTGCCTGATGCAACGGTTACCGGATTTTTCATAGATAATCCTGCAAGGTCTACCTTCATAGAAACGCTCATTACCAGCTCACCTCCGCAGCATCAAAGATAGGTCCGTCAATACATGCCCTACGCTTTCCTGATACCGTATCTACAACACATGACAGGCAAGCGCCTACACCACAGGCCATACGACGTTCCAGTGAAACAAACGTAGGAATCCCTTTAGCAAACGTAAGCGCAGATACCGCTTTCATCATCGGCTCTGGACCACAACATGCAACATAATCATATGATTTAGAAGCCAGAAGCATCTCAACAGCTTGAGTCGTAAAACCGGCAATACCATAAGATCCATCGTCTGTGGTACATAAGGGTTCACGAGATACTAGATTTGTATAATGCGGAAGACAAACAAGACCTTCTTTGTCTTTAGCACCTAATACCGTATCAAACGCTACTTTTTGCTCGGTAAACATTTCAGCCAGCATAAACAAAGGCGCAGCTCCAACACCACCACCAACAAGAAGCGCTTGAGTCGGAATGCTCTCATAGGTCTCATCCCAACTTTTCCCTATAGGACCTAACAGATTAACTGTGTCACCTTTTGTAAGTGTTCGCATAAAACTCGAAACACTACCAACTGACTGGTACAAAATAACGAGTTCTTCCTTGTCAGGATCAACGCTCATGACCGAAAAAGGACGACGCAGCATGTGTGCTTCTAGGCCGGGTATCGCAAGGTGGACAAATTGACCTGGTCTCATAACTTGAGCAATGTCAGGAATAGTTACATACAACAAAGCAAGCGCATCAGTCAGAAGCTCGTTATTAGCAATAACACCACTACGCTCTAAGACGCACTCGCGTGAAGCATTTCTGCACATCACAATCACTCTCTAACTAAAGAGTCTCATATTACTAACACGTTAGTTTAGCGTATAAGTGTTATTCGTACTGATCCAAATCCTGCAATGCGATAACTGGCAACTCAGATTCACGAATCGTTTCGATGGCTGACACGAATGCTTGTGCTCCTGCAAGCGTAGTAACATAGCAAAGATTTTGTCGTACTGCCATTGTACGAAGATGATATCCATCAGAACGTGTCTCTTGCCCAAATGGCGTATTAATCATTAAATCAATTTCGCCATTCATAATCATTGTACCGATATTAGGTGCTTCTTCGCCCATACGACGAACAGTCGTTGTAGGAATATTTGCTGCTTCAAGTGTTTGTGCAGTTCCCTTAGTGGCAACAATAGCAAATCCAAGACGATGCAGATCACGAACCAAGGGAACGATAGCGCGTTTATCACGATCGCAAACAGACACAAAGCAGGTACCAGAAACAGGAAGTTCCATTGAAGCTGCACACTGCGTTTTTGCATAAGCTGATGGAAAGTTATGTGCAATACCCATAACCTCGCCAGTTGACTTCATCTCCGGACCTAAAACAACACTTGCACCCGGGAAACGACCAAAAGGCATTACTGCTTCTTTAACACAATAATGTTGTTGGCGACGCTCATCACTCGGAAGATTAAAGTCAGCAATATACTGTCCTGCCATAATACGCGCTGCAAGCTTAGCCAAAGGTACACCTGTAGCCTTTGATACAAAAGGAACGGTACGGCTGGCACGAGGATTAGCCTCAATAACATAGATAACCGCATCTTTAATTGCGAACTGGATATTGATTAAGCCAACAACACCAAGACGCAACGCAAGTTCACGCGTGATGGTGCGCAAACGTGTCATTTGCGATTCTGAAAGCGTAAAAGGAGGAATACAACAAGCCGAGTCCCCTGAATGGACACCCGCCTCTTCAATATGCTCAAGAATTCCTCCTACATACACCGTCTCCCCATCGCACAATGCATCAACATCGCATTCGATAGCTCCCTCTAAGAAACGATCTAAATACACGGGGTGATCTGGTGTAATGCGTGCCGCTTCAGACATATAACGTTCAAGATAATGCGCATCATAGGCTATAACCATGCCGCGGCCACCCAATACATACGAGGGACGAACTAAGAGCGGAAAACCAATACGATCAGCAACTTGACAGGCCTCTTCAAAAGATGATGCCATACCTGCTGCAGGATAGGTGATATGCAGTTCATCCAAGATGGCTGCAAAGCGATCACGGTCCTCTGCAAGATCAATTGACTCCGGTTTTGTTCCCATAATATGAACGCCGGCTTGTTCAAGCGGACGAGCAAGCTTAAGCGGTGTTTGTCCACCAAGGGTTACTACTACCCCATCGGGTGCCTCAACGTCGATAATGTCCATAACATCCTCATACGTTAGGGGCTCGAAATACAACTTGTCAGATGTGTCGTAGTCAGTCGAGACGGTTTCAGGATTGCAATTCACCATAATGGTCTCATAGCCCATATCATGAAGCGCATAACAAGCATGAACGCAGCAATAGTCAAATTCGATACCCTGTCCAATACGATTAGGTCCTGCTCCAAGAATCATCGCCTTTTTCTTTGACGATGGAGTAATTTCAGACGCACCTTTTTCGTAAGTTTTATAGTGGTATTCTGTCAGCGACTCAAACTCTGCCGCACACGTATCAACCGTTTTAAATACCGGAACCACACCAAGTGCTTTGCGATAAGCACGTACTTCTTTTTCACTTGAATGGGTTAAATAAGCGATCTGAATATCTGACAAACCGTATTGCTTTGCAACCCACATATCATCGGCATTCAACGAATCAAGCGAGCGTCCCCGCAACGCCTCTTGCACGGCAACCATATCAGCAATGCGCGACAAAAACCACGGGTCAATCTTAGACGCCTCAAATACCTCATCAATACTCCATCCTCGACGAAGCGCTTCAGCAATGAAGAAAATGCGATCCTCAGTTGGAAGTGAGACATATTCATCGAATGAAGTAAGGTCAAATTCATCTTTTCCGTCGGCACCTAATCCTGCACGTCCGTTCTCAAGAGAGCGCATTGCTTTACCTAATGCTTCTTCAAACGTGCGGCCGATCGCCATGATTTCACCAACCGCTTTCATACGTGTTGAAAGCGTGGTGTCAGTACCCTTGAATTTCTCAAACGCAAAGCGCGGTACTTTGACTACACAATAATCAATAGTGGGTTCAAAACAAGCAGGTGTTTTTTTGGTAATATCATTGGTAATTTCATCAAGCGTATAACCAACTGCTAACTTGGCTGCTGCTTTTGCAATAGGAAATCCCGTAGCCTTAGAAGCAAGCGCTGAGGAACGAGAAACGCGCGGATTCATTTCAATGACGATGAGTCGTCCATTCTCAGGATTCAACGCAAATTGAACATTTGATCCACCCGTCTCAACACCAATTTTTTCCAGGATTGCAAGACTAGCTACACGCATACGCTGATATTCAACATCAGAAAGCGTTTGGGCAGGAGCAACCGTAATTGAATCCCCTGTATGAACTCCCATAGGGTCGAGGTTTTCAATTGAGCAAATGATGATGCCATTTCCCGCTTTATCGCGTATGACCTCCATCTCATACTCTTTCCATCCTTCAATGGACTCTTCAACCAAAACCTCAGACACAGGAGATAATTCAATACCTTGCGAAACAATAGCAACAAGCTCTTCGCGATCATGCGCAATGCCACCACCAGCGCCGCCCAAGGTAAACGATGGACGAATAACCAAAGGATAACCAAGCTCATCAGCTAAATTCAGCGCATCCTCAACCGTATAGGCGTATCCTGATTGAGCAACTTCAAGGCCCAATTCAGCCATAGCATCGTTGAATTGCTTGCGGTCTTCTCCCCGCTCGATAGCAGCAAGATCACAACCAATCATCTCAACGTTATATTTTTCAAGGACGCCCTTTTTTGCTAACTCAACTGCCGTGTTAAGTCCTGTTTGTCCACCCAATGTTGGGAGCAATGCATCAGGACGCTCTTTTGCAATAACCTTTTCTACAAACTCAGCAGTGATAGGCTCAACATATGTTCTATCAGCTAGCTGAGGATCAGTCATAATAGTGGCTGGGTTTGAGTTGACTAGAATTACCTCATACCCGTCCTCCTTTAAAACCTTACATGCTTGAGCACCTGAATAGTCAAATTCGCATGCTTGGCCAATAACAATAGGACCTGAGCCAATGACTAAAATTCGATGTATATCTTCACGCTTAGGCATGAGCTTCCTCCTGCTGACCAAACATCCAGCCAGCCAATCGATCGGTTGCAATATCAATGTCTAGATAATCATCACGACCATCCATAAGACGAGTAAATGCGCTGAACAAATAATGGGCATCTGTTGGACCTGGCGCCGCCTCAGGATGATACTGCACTGAAAATACTGGTTGGTCTAAAAATGCAATACCCTCAGCTGTCCCATCGTTAAGATTGACATGGGTAAGCTGAATGCGTCCATACCGTTCGTTTTGAACTACAGGAGCAATATGTTGTTCAACCCAATAACGCAAATCTTGACGATGGGTATCTTCTTCCCCTGATAATTCAGGAATCAAAGGACCGAGTGAATCAAAGAGCAATCCAAATCCATGGTTTTGAGCCGTGATCTCAACACGACGGGTAAGCAAGTTCATCACAGGCTGATTGCCGCCTCGGTGCCCAAACTTCAACTTCTCCATTTTCGCACCACTTGCCAATGAGATCATTTGATGACCTAAACAAATTCCAAACAGTGGCACGACACCAATCAAATCTTGTACTGCACGATACGTTGCCTCAACAGCATCAGGGTCACCAGGACCATTTGATAAAAAGACACCATCAGGATTGAGCGCAAGAATCTCGTTAGCAGGAGTATCCCAAGGAACAACAGTTAGCTCACAACCAACACGAATCAGACCTTGCAGGATTGCTTCTTTTACCCCACAGTCATAAGCAACCACATGATACTTTGAGGGCCGAGGAGCCGCTATAGCAAATTCCTGCGATACAGGTAGTGTGTTATACGAATGAATTTCAGTATCAGATACTGTTTCAACGTAATTCATACCTACCAGCTCTTGAGACTCGCGCACCTTCTTAAGAAGCGAATTATCATCGAGATCAACCGTAGAAATGATGGCACGCATGGCACCGTTATCACGTATATGAGTAGTAAGCGTACGCGTATCAATACCTGATACTGCCACAATGCCATGCTGTTCAAGATAGTCAGGAAGCGATTGAGTGCTTCGCCAATTGGAAGGCGTATAGCACATATCACGAACAATCAAACCGCGAAGTGCCGGTTCTCTTGATTGGGTATCATCGGGATTAACCCCATAATTTCCAATCTGAGGATAGGTCATAACAATAATCTGACCCGCATAAGACGGGTCAGAAATAACTTCAAGATATCCTTCGAGGGAAGTATTAAAACAAACCTCACCAAATACTTCACCGAGCGCTCCACAGGACTCGCCAGTAAAAACGCTTCCATCCTCAAGCACAAGCTTTGCTTCAGGTCTAATTCCTCGTGAAGTATTCGCAAGTAGTGAGCTGTTAGTCAATGACAAGACCTTCTTTCATGGTAAGTACGCCGTCACGAATTACATCAGTTGCACGGCCCTTTAGTGTTGCACCTAAAAAGCCGGAATTTTTAGACTTAGAAAGCATATCGTCTGCAGTGACTGTCCAGGTTTCCTCTGGGTTAAATATAGTAATGCTTGCAGGAGATTCTTGAGCAAGAGTAACAGGCGCTAAACGCAAAATAGAACGCGGATTAACCGCCATTACTTCAACCATGCGATTGTAATCAATATACCCCGGTAAAACGACATGTGTTAAAACAACACCCAATGATGTTTCAATTCCTGTCATGCCAAAAGGGGCAAGTTCAAATTCACGATCTTTCTCATGAGCTGCATGAGGGGCATGATCAGTCACAATACAGTCGATGGTTCCATCTTGTAGCGCTTGTAAAAGAGCTTTTGTGTCTTCTTTGCTCCGTAAGGGAGGGTTCATTTTTAAATTGGTGTCATAGGTATTTACAAGATCTTGATCGGTCAAAACCAAATGATGAGGAGTCACCTCAGCAGTAACCGCAATACCACGTGCTTTGCCATCCTTGATCAGCTCAGCTCCCCGTGCTGTTGTCACATGTTGAATATGGATAGGACACCCCGTCAATTCAGATAGGGATATATCGCGTTGAATTTGAAGTTCTTCACCAGCACCAGGCCATCCAGCAAGACCTAACTTAGTAGAAACAGGCCCTTCATTTACCTGACCAGGACCCACCAGTGATTCATCCTGACAATGACTCATAACCACTTTGTCAAACATCTTGGCATAATCCATAACCCGGCGCATCATGCCAGAATCTTGGACCCCGCGTCCATCATCAGTAAAAGCAACGGCACCATGAGCGACCATATCCCCCATCTCGGAAAGCGACTCACCCTTAAGTCCCTTTGTGCATGCACCAGAAGGATGAACATTGCAATATCCCGCTCGACGAGCAGCTTCTTTTACGTAATCTATAACAACACCGGTATCGGTTACAGGATCAGTATTAGGCATTGAGCAGATATCAGTAAAGCCGCCATGCGCAGCAGCACGCGTACCTGTTTCAATAGTCTCCTTGTACTCATACCCTGGATCACGAAGATGAACATGTATGTCCACAAGACCAGGAACGGCAATGTGACCGGTGCGATCAAGTACAACTGCATCTTCACATTCAAGCGATGGGGCAATATCGTAAATTACTCCATCGACAACAAGAATATCGCAGACCTCATCTCGACCAACCTGAGGATCGATAGCACGAACATTCTTAATTAGTATCTTCATCAGTACCGCCACCTAACATAAGGTAAATCAAAGCCATTCGAACACAAACACCAGCAAATACTTGATCCAAAATTACCGAATGGCTCGAGTCGGCCATATAGCTATCCAGCTCAACACCACGATTAATAGGGCCGGGATGACAGATGATCGCATCTTCTTTAAGAAGATGTTCACGCTCTTTTGTAAGGCCATATAAAGAGTTGTATTCTCGTAAACTAGGAAATGGAGCGTCCTCAAGACGCTCCATTTGAATACGCAGCATATAAACCACATCAAGCTGGGGAAGAATTTCTTCAAAGTTATGATAGACACCATCTGCACCAAGTGCCTCAGGGTCAGCAGGTAAAAGCGTTCCTGGAGCAATCAAGTAAACGACTGCCCCCATTTTTTTCAGTGCAGCAACAAGCGACCCTGCAACGCGTGAATGCGCAATATCGCCAACAATGCCAACCTGCACACCTTCAAAGGAGCCTTTTGCTTTCCAGATAGCATACAAATCCAAAAGCGCTTGAGTGGGATGTTGATGTTTACCATCACCTGCATCAATCACGCAAGCATCAGTACTCTGTGCAACCTTTAAAGGAGCTCCTGCATATTTTGAACGGACAATAAACATATCAATTTTCATTGAAGAGAGTGTTTTTACCGTATCGACAAGCGATTCGCCTTTGACGGTAGAAGAAGCTGATCCACCCGCATTGACTGAGTCACATGAAAGGCGTTTTTCAGCAAGTTCAAACGAACCACGTGTACGTGTTGACGGCTCTAAAAACAAATTACAGACCGTCTTTCCGCGCAATGTTGGTAATTTTTTAATAGTTCGTTGATTTACTTCTTCAAATGTTTTTGCGTGTTCCAATACGCTTTCGATATCTTCTTTAGAAAGATCATCGATTGAGAGTAGATGCTTGTGGTTAAACACGATGCCTATCGACTCCTTATCTATTTAATGGTTGCAGAACCTGCACGTTCTCCCCCATGAAGATGAGTAATGCGAACGCATGATTCAGTATGATCAACGCTCTCAAGGTACAAACGAACATTTTCTGATGTTGCAGAAGGAACATTCTTGCCAACATAATCAGCACGAATAGGAAGCTCGCGATGTCCACGATCAATCAATACTGCAAGCTGAACACATGCCGCGCGACCAAAATCCATAAGAGCATCAAGAGCTGCACGGATTGTACGACCGGTGTAGAGCACATCATCAACGAGCACAATTGTTTTACCTTCTACATTGAATAAAATATCGGTGCCGCGAACCTGTGGAAAACGCTGACGAGGTGCATCATCGCGATAGAAGCTAATATCAAGTGAACCGACAGGAAGACGTACACCTTCAATTTCATAAATGATATCAGCGAGTTTACGTGCCAAAATATCACCACGCGTCACAATACCTACCAACGCAAGATTTTCGCATCCTTTATTCTGCTCTAAGATCTGATGAGCAATACGCACAAGCGTGCGATCAATTTCATTAGAATCCATTACCACAAAGTAATCTTCGTTGTTCTCTGCCATGAGTAACTCTCCTTGCTAATAAATGAGAAATCGATTCTCTTTTTACTTTTTGATTTATCCCCTCTTACGTTCATAAATCAAAAAAGCTCCTAACCGACAAGTCAGGAGCAAACTACACAAAACCCGTATACAGAAATCTGAGAAGGATTTTAGCTCTTCTCAGGTTCATATGAGTCTATCTGCGCCTTATCGGTCTCTCTGTACCGCCATTAAAGGACAATCACAGTATAAGTTTTTAACCCATTTTGGTCTAGAGCAATTACCGTAAGTCTACTATGATAGTAGACGTATAGACTATAAAAGGAGCAGTTCTACCGTGATCATTGCCGCAGCTTCAACCGCATGTGGAGCAACTCATCAACGAAATGACGATCGCATCTTACTTAATACTTCCATTATTGCAGGTGCCGAAGAACCACACACGCAAGCGCATGATGAACTTATTACTTCCGACCTACCCTTTCTCGCTGCCGTGTTTGATGGTGTTGGAGGAAGCGTACGAGGTGATAAGGCTGCCCTTTCTGCAGCTGAATCTCTTGTGCAAAGTGCACAGGTAGAAACACTACTTCCTCTCTCTGAGCGTCTTAATCAGTGCGTTTATGAAGTTGCTGAAAAGCAGCGTGCCCTTGAAGAACATAACCGCGCTTACACCGTTGGTGCTGGATTATATATTGATACGCCATCTCCTACAGCATCTTGCGAACAAACACCACGACTGCAGTTGTTTCATATGGGAGATTGCAGAATATATCGCTATTCACATGATACCTTTGAGCTTCTCACACGTGACCATTCTCTTGCACAGCGCTATCGTGATGAAATGGGTCCTGACGCAGAAGTTCCTGCCCATATTGCTCATGTTGTCACCAGTTATGCGGGAGGAGGAGTTGATGATCCTTTTGAGATCTCTCCTTACTATTCTCTCTCCCCTAACGATGTCTACCTTATTTGCTCTGATGGATTTTGGGAATTTGCAGGCATCGAAGAAACCCAAGAGATTCTCTCGCGAGCATCTGCTTTAGTTGCTTCTCTTGCTGATGCCAATGAGTTTGAACAAGAAGGCTTACTTATTGATTTTGCTGATTACACTGATCAACTCAGAGGGATGGCACGCATGAATTTATCACACGATGATATATCCCTCGTTCTTGTTGGTTACGCCGAGTGACGACGTAAGACACAGGCAAAATGAATATCAGGCCCATCGGAAACTAACGGTGTTTCAAAAAGAGTCTCTACCATAAATTGAGCGCCCACAGAAGATGCCAAAAAAGCATCAATTACTGCCTGATTTTCTTCTTTAGTTACCGTGCATGTTGCATAGGTCAATTGACCCTGTGGAGCAACCTTTTGTGCTGCGCACTGTAATATCGTAGTATTGAGAAGATGGAGCGCATCACTATCTTCAGGTTGCAGGCGCCATCGTATCTCGGGATGACGACGCAACGTACCAAGACCACTACAGGGCGCATCAATAAATACCGCATCATATGATTTATCAGCAAACTCAGAGAGGTCTTGTGCATCGCATGCCCAGTGATGAACCTGAGGAATCTGAGCCTTTTTAAGCTGTTCTTGCGCAATAGCTATCTTTTGCTTGTTGATCTCTACTGAATCGAGCTTCATGAATGAACCGTAGCGAAGATACGCACCCACTTGCAGCATGATAGTTTTAATCCCTCGTCCTGCACCAATCTCTAAAAAGGAATTAGGTTTTGATTGCGGAAGCGCTAATGAAGCAATGGTCTGAGCAGATAAATCAGAAATCACTAAAGCGCAATTTTCAAGTAAACCTTGCACTAAAGGATGTTGAATAGCTTTGCGTTTTCGGAATTGAAAAGTAGGCAATACCGTCATACTCGTCTGTGCATTAGTTAGCAACGGCGAGACGGATACAACGTCGATATCATGATGTGCCAATGAGGTAAGTACCGCATCTGTCTGAACGCGAGCAGAATTAACAAAAAAGTATAAAGGGGCGCTTTGATTTGCTTGACGAAGATACCGTTCAGTCCAAGTTCTTCCTTTTTGATCAAGCAATAATCCCACAATCCAGTCAGGAAATCCAAAAGCTTGCGCAAGCGCATCATCGGAAATATGACCCAGTAAATCACCTAACGATTGCTCTGCCTGCTTAACAACACGTCGCAAAACAAAATTCGCCACACCTGTTGCGCGTGGAGCGATTGAACGCACCAGTTCAACACCTTGATCAACTGCCGCATAAGAATTCTTATCTAAAAAAAGGAGTTCATAGCTCGAAATACGCAAAGCATCACGCACGCGACTATCTACATCATGAGGATGAGACAGAATAGTATCGAGTGTTGCATCAAGAATACCTTTTGTTGATACCACTCCCGCAGCAAGCAAAAGCGCAAACGATCGCTCAGTTTCTGGATATGATGTGCGATCAAAAATACGATGAGCTGCATCATGAACATACATATTGTCGCGCACAACAAGCTGCAATATCTCCCATGCCAAAAGACGAGCCTGTGTTACATGAGAACGATGATGTGCGCCTGCGTTTGATAACGAAGATCTTCTTGAGTTTCGTTTTTTGCGATCAGACACTTATACCGCACTCCACGTTGAACCTGTTTGCTTAATGTTTTGTATTCCTGCTGCAAAAGATTGAGCATCCATGGATTTCTTTCCATCGGGCTTTAGAGTGAGTATCTCGACAACCCCATCAGCGCACCCGAGCAAAAGTCGTTTAGATTGATATGCAACACGCCCTGACTCGAGCAACAAGCTAGCAAAAACTTCATCCTTTTCATAAGCACTTGGATCAATACGATGTGATTTCTCAAGCGTAACAATCTTATTTGCAATACGCGCTTTGGCAGGATGATGGGTCTCAGATGCTTGGATACAGCGCTGTACTTCAAAAGCGGTCTGTTGAGGTGAAACGTTAAGCTCACCTTTCTCAATCTTATGCGCGTACGTCACATCAGATAATTCTTGTACAACCCACTCTGCATGATCTTCCTGGATGTGCTCGAGTGCTGTTAGAAGTGCCGTTGCGCCAAGATCAGCAAGTTCTGCTTCAAGTTCAGAGACCGTCATTTCTCCAATATCAAGAGCACGACATACACAATAGTCGCCTGTATCAAGACCTTCTTCCATCTTCATGATACAGACTCCTGTTTGAGCATCACCTTCCATAATGGCACGAGCAATTGGAGCTGCACCACGCCAGCGTGGCAATAACGATGCGTGAACATTCAAACATCCAAGGGTTGGAATATCAAGAACAGCACGAGGAAGCAAAACGCCAAATGCAGCAACACAAATACAATCAGGCTCAAAAGCACGCAACTCTTCAATAAGAGCAGGGTCTTTAAAGCTTGTTGTCTCTATAGTGGTAATACCTGATCCTAATGCGACCTCTTTTACTGGAGACATCATCAACGCATTGCCACGACCCCGCACCGCATCAGGACGCGTATAGACAGCAACTACCTCATGATGAGGGATAAGGTATTCCAAAATTGATGCCGCAAATAAGGGGGTTCCCATAAAGACGATGCGCATACTACAAAACTCCTCTTAGCCCGCTTGACTCAAAACTTCTTAGCCAACTTGTCCAGGCTTTGCTCCCGCCTTGAGTGCCTCTTGGTAAGCCTTAAGCGCTATAATGCGATCCTTTGGACTGCATGTCTCAAGCATGGTCTTACCATCAAGATGGTCAATCTCATGTTGCAAACAGCGACCTAATAAACCATCCCCTTCGATTTCGCACTTATTTCCTTCAAGATCATAGTAGGAAACACGAGCAAATGGCTTACGCGTAATAGGTACCGAGATGCCAGGTAGCGATAAGCAACCCTCCAAATCAGTCACTTCATCCCCTTCAAGAGCAATGATTTCAGGGTTAACAAGAAAGATAGGATCAGGATCGTCCTCAGGATCATTGCAATCAATCACGACAAAACGCTTTAAAATACCAACTTGAGGAGCAGCAAGTCCGCATCCTGCGTTTTTGTACATAGTAGCAGCCATCTTTTTTGATATTTTTTTAAGCGATGGGTCGCCCGGTTCACATGGTTCACAAATTTCACGCAGCATAGGATCAGGCGAAAGAACAATTTTCATGGTGCGCAAAGGCATATATCCTCCTAGAAGTCCATTTAAAACACGCGTGTATTTTTATCCATCATACTAGAAAAGCGAACATTCAAAAGTTTTAAAACTAAATTTATACAGCTTACAACAGGTCTTCTTACAACTACTTCAAAACAATTTCTTATTCAATTTGTTGTTTACGCAATTCATTCAATTGATTTTGTAAGGCATAAATCGATTGAAAATAGGCGTTTTTTTCATCAGGCGATAGATGGGTCGAGTGAGCCATATCTGCTTTAAGTGAACTAATCGTTTGTTCTAAATCTCCTCTTCGCAACTCACAAGCAAGAAAGGTGAGCGTTTCATGAGCAGCATTAAACCCTTGTGTTGTTGAAGCGGTAAGAATATTGGCACTATAAGGAGCACGAAGCACGCAAAAATCATAAACATCCATAGCCGTAGCAATCTTATCTTGCGTAAAAGCTTCAAGCATAATGCCAGAAAGTTCACTACAAGCTGGATCGGTCCAGAATGTTTGAGACAATACCGATAAAAATTCAGGAGCCATGGCCGGATTAATTGCTAACAAAGACAAGAATTCACGCTCTGACTTAATACGACTGGTTTGTGCCGCGCTCATCTTCATAGTACTAGCCTGGTTCTGAGCAGTATATGCAGCCGCATTTTCATCATCATACGATGAGTTTTGTGGAACAGGTAATGCTGAAAGCGCCTCCAAAACATCTTGCTCACGCGCATGCACGCACGATGCAATATAAACCGCGTAATCCTTGGCCAAAAGCGAATCCTTAATGGGAGCAAGAATAGAAAGCGCATCGACTGTTGCACGTGAACGCCCTTCAGGAGTCTGTAAATCATAACGAGCAAGTCGTCTATCGATACCATAACGTAAAAGCGGGATTGCCTGATTAAGACATTCCTCGAATGCTTCTCGTCCTCGTTGACTAATCATTTCTGCCGGATCAAGATTGTCAGGAAGCACTACACAATACAGGTCGACTTTACTACCCCCAGCTTCTGGCGTAATTGATTCATCAATAAAGCCAAGTGCCCTATCTGCTGCACGTTGTCCTGCCTCATCCCCATCAAATACATAGGTAATACGCTTTTTTGCATGATGAGACAAAACACGTAAATGCGAACGCGTTAAAGCAGTACCAAGCGTTGCTACCACATTAGTGAACTTTGCATTATGAAGCGCAATTACATCAGTGTATCCCTCAACAATGACTGCATTTCCCGTTGAAGCCATTGTCGCTTTTGCTTTATTGAGACCATAGAGCACTTCGGATTTATGAAAAAGCGGCGTTTCAGAAGAGTTAAGATATTTAGGTTCCCCCTCACCAATCACCCGACCGCCAAAAGCAATACACTGTCCATGAATATCAAAAATGGGAAACATAACACGATCATAAAACCGATCATAGAGACGTCCTGATCGTTGAACAGCAATATTCGCTTCAACCATTTCTTTATTACTGTAGCCCTCGTTGCGAAGAAATGTCACTAATTGTCCTCGGCCAGGAGCAAACCCTAACTCCCATTCACGAGGCGTCTCTCCACCAAATCCTCGACTGGCCAGATATGATCGTGCTTGATCTGCCTTATCTGATTTAGAGCGCATTAATTGAAGATGATAGAATTCAGCAGCTTTTGTACATAATTCTTTAAGACGCGTTTTATGAGAACTTGCCTTTCGCATTGATTGAGTTTCGCTAATCTGGACATTTCCACGACGAGCCAAAAAACGAACCGCATCAACAAATCCAACATCATCGAGTTTGCGGATATAGGAGATAGCATCTCCTCCTTCACCACAGCCAAAACAATGCCATGTTTGTGATACAGGATCAATTTTACAAGATGGGGTTTTTTCTTGATGAAAAGGACAGCAACACCAGAAATCGCGCCCCCGCTGTTTGACCTCGGTGCGCTCACTAAAAAGCCCAACTAAATCATTGGCTTCTCTTACTTTTCGTATGTCTTCTTCAGAAAATCCCGGCATAGTTTTATATCTTACTGCACTATAAACCTTTAGTATGCAGGTGTTTAACCGATTGTATATACGCTAACTACGCTAACGCCCACTCTTAAAGGCTCTTAGAGCGGAAGCGTGTTTCGCGTATATTCAATATTATTCTTTACCGTACGAATTAACTCATCGGTCGAATCGAATTTAATCATTGGACGCAAGAATTCCATGAATTCTACTTCTATCCATTCACCATAGATGTTTCCCGAAAAATCTAAAATGTGAACCTCACAGGTTGCCTGTGTCTGATCAGCAAAAACGGGTGATACGCCTACTGAAACAGCGGCACGATAACGTTTTCCATCAACAAGAGCGTATGCCGCATATACTCCATCTGAGAGCACCTGACGATTCGAGGGCATAATGATATTTGCGGTAGCGAAGCCCATATCCTCTCCCTCACCACGTCCTGGCTGGATCTGCTCAATAATTGAATAGGTGTGACCTAATAGATCACGTACACCATCTAAATCATGTTTTGCCAAAAGACCACGTATACGTGTTGCGGTAATAGGCTCTCCAAGTGCAACTTGTAAATTGTGGGCGTTAATGTGGGTGCCAGAATGCGCTCCCCATATTCCTAAATCATTGACTGTCCCGGCAGCCTTTGCGCCAAATCTGAAATCAATACCAACATGCAAATTAGAAGGAGCATGTCCATTAAACGTGGTCTCTAAAAAGGCTTGCGGGGAAAGTGAAGCAAATTCTGGTGTAAACGGAAGCACAACAACCGCATCAACCCCAGTACGGGAAAGCGCGGTAATACGTGCTTGATTACTCATAAGTTTTTTTAATCTATCAGCATGAAAAAGCTCATCGGGATCACGATCAAAGGTTAATGCTATTGAAAGACCACCGTGCTCAACAGCGGTTTCTTTAGCACAAGATAACAAGTACTGATGGCCTAAATGAACACCATCAAACACACCAAACGCACAAGATGCGTTTTCAAATAAAGCATGATCGAAATTCTCATCAACAGTAAATATCTGACCCACAATAAACTCCTTGAGAAAAAACGCAGGCAGGCTTATATTCTCCTGCTTTTTCATTATAGGTATAGAGTGCTTTTAATGTTTTTTGACACACGAGTGCGA
Organism: uncultured bacterium; assembly: GCA_905215035.1. Classification (GTDB taxonomy): domain Bacteria; phylum Actinomycetota; class Coriobacteriia; order Coriobacteriales; family Eggerthellaceae; genus Anaerotardibacter. The sequence goes on along the minus strand of CAJMOJ010000004.1, from coordinate 43,051 downwards.
CTAATTCATTATCATACGGCTCCACTGTAGATGCCAACTCATTTGAGCGATGCAGTGTAATCTCTGGGGCAGTATAGGATCCCCCGTGAGCAACCGCGCTTTGTTCAGAAACACATGACCACGCTACATCAAGCAAAGAAACGGGGTCGAGCCATCCACGAGACGGATTCTCCTCAAGCTCATGAAGAGTAACGCACTGTTCCAAAGTAATATCACCGACACTACATCTTTCTAGTGCGCCTACATGTCCACAAGTTCCAAGCGATTGAGCGATATCGCGCGCAAGCGAACGCATATATGTTCCTTTAGAAACATAAAATTCGGTATGCCAAATAAGTATTCCGGTCGCTTTATTTGCTTCAATAGACTCGAGTTTTGCATCATATATTGAAAACGGTCGTTCTGAGAGAGATATCTCTTCCCCTGAACGTGCCGCCTCATAAGCTTTCTTTCCGTTAACTTTAATCGCCGAGTATTGAGGAGGTACTTGGGTATGTTCTCCAACAAGATTTACAATATAGCGCTCAGCAAATGCTTGATCAAAGAGAATGTCAGGAATGGGTTTTGATTGGATAATCTCACCTTCCACATCATCAGTAGAAGTAGCACATCCAAAAACAAGTGCCATGCGGTAACGCTTATCATGATCAACAAGATAGTTGTTTAATCGCGTTGCAGGACCAACCGAAACAAGTAAAACACCACTTGCAAGAGGATCAAGCGTTCCATTGTGTCCAACGCGCTTTTCTCCATAGATACGCCGTACGCTATTAACCACATCATGCGATGACATGCCAACTGGTTTATTAATGCCAACTATACGACATACTCCACTTGAACCTCGTTTAGCCATAGATGCGACTACTTCTCGCTCGTTGTTACAGCATGAGTATTCGCAGAGATTACCTCATCGCCATCAAAACAAAGTTCATCAATTTTTGCGCTTACTTCATCTAATGCCTCAAAGATAGAGCCATGATACGTAAAACCTGCTGCAGCGGTATGTCCACCACCAGAAAAAACACGAGCAACTTGGGCAACATCAGCAGTGTCTTTAGCACGCAACGAACCGCGTACGGTCTCACCGTCCGACTCGCGCAATAACAATGCTATTTTAACGCCCTCAATACTTCTTAGTTCATCAACAAGTACTTCTGAGTCGGCCTTAAGGGCACCAAAACGGTTGAAATCATCATGCAAAAGATATGAAACTACCAAGGCTCCCTTATGGGAAAACACCATGCGATCAAGCATAACTTTTTCAAGTTCCATAGAAGCAAGACGACGATTTTGAAAAAATTCACGTGATATAAGAGCAGGGTCAGCACCAAGCTCCATCATTTCAGCAGCAGCAATAAACGACTCTGGTGTTGTGTTTTGATAGGCAAATCGACCAGTATCTGTCATAACGCCTGTAAGAGCACAAAGGGCACTTTTTGAATTAAGAGCCTTCATCTCTTTAATCAAATTCCACACAATCAATGACGCAGCAGGTGCATCAGGATCAACGTAGTTATACCGTGACATTGATGTCTCGGTCGCATGATGATCAAGCGTTATCGTCACTCGCGCGTTTTCTTGCAGCGCCGCAGCATCACCAATGCGTTCACGAGTCGGTACATCAACAGCGATGAAACAGTCAAAAACCTGATTGCATTGTGCTGCAGGAACAAAATATTCCACCCCTGGCAAAAAACGTAAGTTATGGGGGGTAGGATCAGGTTTTGCCAAAAGAATAGTAACTTCTTTCCCTCTCTGTTTAAGAGCGTAAAAAAGCGCAAGCTGAGCACCAATGCAATCGCCATCAGGGTTTACATGACCACAGATGGCGATGGAATCAACGGTACTAAGACATGCTGCAATTTCAGACAATGTTGTGGTGCTTTGCGGTGTGAGCACTTCTTTTCCCTATCATATAACTCGTTGTATTAGTCACACGTTTTATTGCGTTCTTCGTCTCGTTTAAGAGCATCAGCAATACGCTCTGCTTGATCAACACTCGAATCAAGAATAAAGCGTAATTCAGGTGCAACGCGCCATGAGAGCTCTTTTGCCATAAGAGAACGGATACGTCCCGCTCCCTTGGCAAATGCTTCAGCTACCTCAAGATAACGAGAGGGCTCAGTAGTGTAATACACATTACAAACACTACGGTCAAAGCTAACTTCACAGCCCGTAATCGTCACCAAAGAAAAGCGAGGATCGGTCATGTCAAACAGTAAAATATTAGCAATAACCTCACGGGCCTGTTCGTTAACACGACGCGATGAGGAACTCTGTTTCATTATTCTGTCCTCTCAACTTCAACAACACGGAAGCCTTCAATGGTGTCACCAATCTTGATATCTTGATAACCTGTAATACCAATACCGCACTCATAACCACGTGCCACACTCTTAACGTCATCCTTGAAACGACGAAGTGAGTCAATCGTACCTGTGAAGATAACCGTACCATCACGAACAATACGTACCTGGTCATCACGAGCTATCTCACCCTCGATAATGTAGCAACCTGCAATGGTACCAACCTTGGGTACCTTAAAGGTTTCACGAACCTCAGCAATACCCGTATCTTGCTCAACAATATCAGGAGAAAGCAAACCAACACGTGCTGCATTAATGTCCTCAATAGCCTGATAAATAACGCTATACAGGCGAATATCAACTTTTTCGCGTTCAGCTACTTCACGTGTTTTTCCGGTAGGACGAACATTGAAGCCAATAATAATAGCATCTGACGCAGCAGCTAACGTAACATCGGTTTCAGTAATACCACCAACTGCTGCATGAATAATATTGATCTTAACCTCAGATTGATCCATCTTAGAGAACGCATCACGCAATGCTTCGATTGAGCCTGCAACGTCAGCCTTAACAACCAAATTAAGATCAGTGGTTTTACCCTCTTCAATACGAGCAAACAAATCGTCCAAATTCATGTGTGAGCGCTGCTCTTGTTTTGCAAGACGAGCACGAAGCGCACGTTCTTCCGCTAAGTGACGAGCATCACGCTCATCTTCAAAGACTCTAAATTCATCACCTGCAGTAGGAACAGAATTCAAACCAAGAATCTCAACCGGGTCAGCAGGACGTGCTGCATCAACATGCTCTCCACGCGGATTAATCAGTGCACGCACCTTGCCATAAGAAGTACCAGCAACTAATACATCACCCGGGTGAAGCGTACCACGATTGATCAATACCGTAGCTACTGAGCCACGACCCTTATCGAGGTTTGCCTCAATGACAAAGCCAGAAGCAGGAGCATTGGGATTCGCACGTAATTCCAAAACATCCGCTTGAAGCAAAATAGTTTCAAGCAAATCATCAATGTGAAGATTTTGACGAGCAGAAACATCAACAAACATGTTCTGGCCGCCCCATTCCTCAGGAATAATGCCATATTCAGTTAATTCTTGACGAACACGATCAGGGTTTGCACCAGGTTTATCAATCTTGTTTACCGCAACAACAATAGGAACATCAGCAGCCTTTGCATGATTAATTGCCTCAATAGTTTGTGGCATAACACCATCATCAGCCGCTACGACAAGAACAATAACGTCAGTAACTTGTGCACCACGTGCACGCATAGCAGTAAATGCTTCATGGCCAGGAGTATCAATAAACGTTATCTGACGGCCATTGATATTAACAACCGAAGCACCAATATGCTGGGTAATACCACCTGCTTCTCCTTCTGCAACGCCGGTATGTCTAATAGCGTCAAGCAATGAGGTTTTACCATGGTCAACATGACCCATAACCGTAACAACAGGAGGACGAGGTAAGAGGTCTTCCTCAGAGTCATGATACACAACTGCATATTCCTCTTCAGGAGAAACAACGCGAACCTTGCGACCTAAGTCATCAGCAATTAGATCAATAAGTTCATCGCTCATAGACTGAGTAAGCGTAAGAGGATTTCCTAACATAAACAGACGCTTAATAATGTCATTAGGAGACACATCTAAAAGCTCTGCAAATTGAGCAACTGTGGAACCCTGAGCAACTTCAACAACCGAATCATCCAAGACGAGTGTGGGATCTAAGCCCTTTTCCAATGCTGCAAGTTCAGCACGTTCACGGGCCTCTGCCTCGCGCTTTTCTTTACGCTTTTTGCGGCGTCCTTGACCATCGTGACTTGCTGCCTCAACAGCAGCACGTGCCTCGGCCAAAACTTTATCACGCTGAAACTTTTCTGCCTGAACAGCCATCTGCGAATAACGATCTTCGCTTTGCTCCACTTCCTGAGTTTCTAATTCAGGTACTTCAGGCTCAAATGTTTTACGTTGTTTTTTGCCGCGAGCATTTTTCTTAGCATGAGCTTGTTCAGTCTTTTGTTGTGCCAAACGTTCACGTTCATTATTAATTTGATCTAAAAGCGAGGAAAAATTTGCTCCTGTAGACGTCGGAGCAGCCTTAGGCTTGAGAGCCGGTTTGGGTGCTTGTTGAGGAGCTGCTTTAGCACCACCATTTTTGCGATTTTGAAGAGCTTCTTCAACCGCTTTCTTTTTTGCAACCTCAGCCGCACGTGCTTCTGCGCGTTCGCGCTCACGTCTCTCTTGCGCTTCACGCTCAACACGTTCACGCTCACGCTCAATTTGGGAAGCCAAAGACTCATAAGGACTTGCTACCTTCTTCTCGCTGAAAGTCTCTTCTGAGTTTGTCTCTTCATGCGAAGAAGATTGCTTTGATTCACGACGTGCGCGCTCCGCTTCACGTGCAGCTTTTTCAGCTTCAACTGCAGCACGACGCTCAGCTTCCTCTTGAGCCTTTTTAGCTTCAGCTTCAGCCTGTTCTTCAGCTAATTTCTTAGCCTCTTCATCATCAAGCTTTCCCGCACGTTGTTTCAATTCTGGTTCAAGATTTTTACGAATTTTTTCAACATAAGCATCTTGAAGAATAGAAGCGTGAGACTTAGCCGGAATTTTCATCTCAGCAAGACGAGCAAGCAGCTCTTTGCTCGTCATGTCAAATTCTTTGGCCAATTCATGGACACGCATACCTGCCATGTATTATCCTCGTTTCGTTTGGTCTCTTATCTAGAGCATATCGATCATTTCTTGCGCAATACGCTCATAATCTTCATCTCGTAATTTTACGCGTAAAGCCCGATCAAAGGCTCTACTTTTATATGCACGCTGGCAACAGGCTAAACTACAGACGTAAGCGCCCCGTCCATTACGTCGTCCGGTTGGATCAAAACCGACATTGCCTTCAGGACTTCGCACGACACGCAAAAAATCTCCTTTAGAGGAAGTCTTGCGACATACAATGCACGTGCGTTGATTATTCAGCTTCGAGCTCATCTTCTAAGCTTTCATGAATTCCACAATACTTAAAGCCAGGACGCGCGTGGTTTCTGCAGCGAATACCATCTGGTCCTACATAAGCACATAATCCATCTTCATTTTCAATCTCTTCGTCATCAATCAAAGATTCATCATTTACCTCAGGAGCAAGCGCAAAAGAGGCTGATTTGATATCAATATGCCAACCAGTTAATCGCGCAGCCAAGCGAGCGTTTTGCCCCTCTTTGCCAATTGCAAGAGAAAGCTGATCGTCTGGAACAATAATAGTCGCATAGTTGTTTTCTTCATCAATATCAACTCGTGTTACGCGAGCCGGAGAAAGCGCATTCTTGACATATACTGCGGGATCTTCATCCCATTGAATAACATCCACACGCTCGTTACGCAAGCCTTCAACAACCATACGTACACGACTACCCTTTGGTCCTACACAGGCTCCCACAGGATCAAGATTAGGCTCACGAGAAGCAACAGCAATCTTTGAACGCTCACCTGGTTCGCGTGCAATTGATTTAATTTCAACTAGGCCATCATAGATTTCTGGTACTTCAATCTCAAACAAGCGACGAATCAAATCAGGATGTGTACGAGAGACAACAATGGAAGGACGCGCATGTTCACCACGCGTACGAGGTGTATCTGCATTAGGATCACGAACATCAACAATTAATGTTTTAATGCGTTGATTGTGACGATAATGTTCATTATGAGGACGCTCATTACGTTCATTAGGATAACGTTTTAAATCATAATGAGGAAGTTCTGCTTCTACCCCATCACGAATCTTGATGATCGTAAAATCAGGAGTACCCTGCAAAACTGTTCCCGTAACTAAATCTCCAACGCGATCAGCAAACTCTTCATAAATACTCTGACGTCCTGCCTCGCGAACGATTGAACCAATCACATTCTTTGCGTTTTGCGCAGCAATACGACTTACATCACTAGGAGTAACATCGCGCTCTTCAAACTCAGTATATTCACCTGTCTCTGGATCTGGTTCTCCAACAGGAACCAATTCATACACATAAATCTTGCCCGTATTACGATCAATAATGACACGAGCATCATTTTCAAGATCGAGAATATGCTGATAACTTTTTGCAAGAGAAGACTCAAGTCGCTCAATGAGATAAAATTCATCAATTTTACGCTCATGAGCAAGCATTTGTAGTGCTTCAATCAGTTCGGAGGTTGCCATACCTCATCCTTTCTGCTTTTATGCGTTAAAGTCGATAGTCGCTATCATGTGTGCTTTTTTAATTGCCTGATACGGAATTTCTACCTCTTTGTCATCCACTAAGAGCCTTACCGCATCATCAGTTATGCCCTGTATGATGCCTGTCCATTTTGCACGGCCATCATACGGACTTGTTAGTGTTATTTGGGCTTTTTCACCTGAAAATCGTTGAAAATGCTCCAAGGTACGCAAAGGTCTATCTATACCAGGCGATGAGACCTCAAGTAAATAGGCTCCTGGGAAAGGATCAAGCTCATCCATTACACTATTTATCCACGTTTGCGCCGCATCAAGCTCGTCAAATCCCACGCCACCCTCGCAATCAATATAAATTCTGATGGTAGGGGCTTTTTTGGAACCAACAATTTCAACCGTAACAATTTCAAGGTTATTTTGCTCTGCATAAGGGCTTAAAACATCCAGAATATGCTGTTCTTTTTTTGTAAGCATCACTTTCCCTCCTTACCTATTTACCTAGAAAACAAAGAAAGCGGGTAAAACTCACTTTCTTACAACGTGCGAAAGTATTGCCATATACACTTTATAATACATGATTACCTAACAGTTATACCTCATTTCCCCTTTAGACGCAAACACATTATGATCAAACGTAGAAAATCTATGACTCTTGTTCATCACCGAGATATATTGGCTTAGCTTCATCTTTATGAGCGGCAAATGATGCCATAGAGGCAGACTTTCCACCTTTAATATCTTCAGAAAGCGGCGCTAGTATTTCTTTTGCGTCACTCTTAGGGTGAGAAGAAGCCACACTTTTTTCCCAACACTGATCAATAATATTCATGCGTGTTAAAAGATCAGAATAAAGTGCTGCAATTTTTTGATATTGCTCCCAATACGGTGATAGTGAAGAAACCTCTAACGTAGTCATTGATTGATCAAGCTCATCCTGCAATTGCTGAAGCTCTTCGGTAAGAGCAGTCGCCGCATCTGCTTTTTGTTGACGTGTTTCCTTATTTGCTGCTTGATACGATCCTTCAAACGAAGAAACCGCATCGGCAACTTTGTTATAACTCACAAGTGCCATCTCATAATAGTGATCAAGTTCTTGATATATTTTCAAATCACGCATTTGTGCATTAATTTGTTCTTGCTCTTGTGATTTTTGCGCCTCAAGTTGTTGCGTTTGTTGTAGCTGTTCTGCATGTTCTTTAGCAACGTAATCAAAGATAACGTATCCCAAACCACAAAGAAGCGCCACAATAATAATGCCTATAAGAATTTTGAGAGGCTTTTTAAATCGAGGGTTTTTTTCGGTTCTCTGTTTATAGATCTTTGGTGTATTGTCTACATCCGCAATAACATTAGCGTATTCATCAACAACCCGTTTAATAGGGACGGTAATAAAAGGATCATCCGAGCCAATACGGGGAAGTTCATTGACTGATGATGACAATGAACTCGTATCAATCTTGCGAGACGGATCAAGTTCATTGCCATCTTTGTCTTTATACGTACGCTCAACCACAGGCGGAAGCTTTATGGTTTTATTAGAGCTATCCATGCCCGTTTCAGCATAGAGCAGCATCTCAGTTGCAGCAGCTAATCGCTCATTAATTTCATCAACACTCAGCCCGCAATTAGGACAAGCATCTTGGCCTTCTTCAATTTTTGTACCGCAATCAAGACAATACATAGAACGAATTAATTTTCCTTAGAAGCGATTAAGCGATTAAGCGCATTCAAATATGCCTTTGTCGAAGAAACAATAATGTCTCCATCAGCACCACGACCCGTAAAGACAGTGCCATCAGCTGCGGTAACACGAATGGTAACCTCACCTAATGCATCAATACCACGCGTTACTGCCTGTACCGCAAACTCAGAGAGTTCGTTTTCAATGTCGACAATTTGATTTACCGCTTGATATACCGCATCTACAGGACCCGTTCCCACAGAACAGGCAACATACTCATTGCCCTTGTCATCCTTCAAAGTAATGGTTGCTGTAGGAGTAAGAGGTTGTCCACATGAAATCTGTACACTTTCAAGCGTATAGCGAGCTTGACGTGTGCGATCTTGCTCCCCTACTAAGGATTCAAGATCCTCATCATAAACTTCCTTTTTCTTATCTGCTAAATCAAGGAAGGCTGTATGAAGATCCTCGAATTCTTGACCTTCGATATGATATCCCAGCGCTTCAAGACGATGACGCAATGCCGCACGTCCAGAACGAGCTGATAAAACAATTGAACTTTGACCAGCTCCCACTTCCTCTGGATCAATAATCTCATAGGTAGTACGCGATTTGATAACACCATCTTGATGGATGCCAGAAGAATGAGCAAAAGCATTTGCACCAACAATAGACTTATTTGGTTGAACCAAAAAACCAGTGATTGAAGAAACAAGCTTTGATGCTCGAATGAACTCGCGCGTATTAATATCAGTATGCGCATCGAGCTCTTCACCGTGCATCTTGATTGCCATGACTACTTCTTCCATAGCAGTATTGCCCGCACGCTCACCAAGGCCATTGATGGTGCATTCAATTTGAGTTGCGCCATTTTCTACACCAGCAAGCGCAAGTGCAGTTGCCATACCAAGGTCATTATGACAATGAACAGAAATGGTAGCCTTATCAATATTCGAAACATTATCACGCAAGAACTTAATACGACGACCATATTCCTCAGGAAGCGAATAGCCTGTTGTGTCAGGAATATTTACTACCGTAGCACCAGCAGCAATAACAGCCTCGCAAACTCGTGCTAAAAACTCGTAATCAGATCTACCGGCATCTTCTGCATAGAATTCAACATCTTCAACATATTTCTTTGCGTAAGATACCGCTTTAACAGCACGCTCCAAAATTACCTCAGGTGTGGTGCGCAACTTATCGTAAATATGGCTATGAGAAACACCGATACCCGTATGAATACGGGGGCGTGCGCAATTTGCAAGCGCTTCAGCCGCAGAATCAATATCTTTTTCTACTGCACGGGTAAGCGCACAAACAACGGCGCGATCCCCAACCTCTGCAGCAATTTGCTGAACGCTCTTAAAATCTCCTGGCGATGAAACAGGAAAGCCTGCCTCAATAACATCTACATTAAGACGAAGTAATTGGCGCGTGATGACTAGTTTCTCTTCAGAATTCATTGATGCGCCGGGTGACTGTTCACCATCGCGCAAGGTGGTATCAAAAATTGCAATCTTTCTGGTCATCTCGCGTCCTTTCATGATTAAAAACGTATTAAAGAACTATATCATTTATAGGCTCTAATCGTCACGCCTCCACACAACAAATCATGAAACCACCCCCTTTGTTTATGTAAACAAAGGGGGTGGTAGTTATCTTCTCTGCAAAAAAGACTTATCTATAGAGAGTGTTACTAATGACTTTTATAGCGAAGTATCTCTACACATTTACCTAACACGTTTTACCATATACCTATACAGCATCCTTATCGCGTTCTCCTGTGCGAACACGAACAACGCCCTCCACATCCGAAATAAATATCTTGCCATCGCCTACTTCTCCGGTACGAGCAACATTGCATATCACATCGATTAGAGGATCGACTCTGTCGTCTTCAACAATAATTTCAAACTTGATTTTAGGAATCATATTAAGAAATACTTCGCTGCCGCGTACATACTCTTTCCAACCATGCTGGTTACCACAACCAAGCACCTGCGAAATAGTCATACCTGATACATCATTAGCACAAAGCGCTTCTTTGAGTGGTTCAAGTTTTTCCGTACGAACAATAGCAGTAATTCGCTTCATATTAATCACCCTTCTTAATCAAGCCCAATGAATGCTGGATATGCAGATTCGCTATGAGCAGCCATGTCCATACCTTGTGCTTCTTGTTCTTTGCTTACACGTAATGAACCGCCAAAAATCATCTTTACAATAAAGCCAATCACCAGTGCGCCAACTGCTACAAAAAGAATTGTGACAACAATACCTAACACTTGAGCACCTAAGAGTGTAGGGTCTCCTGTATATAATAGTCCACCAAAATCTGTCCAAGAAAGTTCAGGTACACAGAAAATGCCGGTAAGAATACCGCCAACAATACCGCCGACAGCATGGCAGCCAAAGGCATCAAGCGCATCGTCATAACCAATTCGTGGCTTTAGCCAAGCAATTGCCCAATAACAAACAGGAGACACGAGTAAGCCCATCACAATAGCTGCCCATGGCTCAACAAAACCTGCAGCCGGAGTGATAACAACAAGCCCAGCCAACAAACCAGTTGCTGCACCTACCAACGTGGTTTTTCCGGTAAATAAACGATCTACAATCATCCAGGAAATTAAAGCAGACCCCGAAGCAACAACGGTATTAAGAAGTGCTAATGCCGCAATTCCATCGGCTGCAAATGCAGATCCGCCATTAAAACCGAACCAACCAAACCATAGCAAGGTTGCGCCAAGGCAGATAAAAGGAATGTTATGAGGACGATGGATAAGCTTACCAAACTCTTTACGGGTACCTAATAATAGACAAAGCACTAAACCGGTAAGGCCTGATGAAATATGAACAACATCGCCACCCGCAAAGTCAAGCGCACCAATTTCATCACCAATAAAAGAGCCATCTCCGCCCCATACCATATGAGCAAGCGGCGCATAAATAACAAGCATCCATACGGTAATAAACACAATCAGAGCACCGAATTTCATACGTCCTGCCACTGATCCAGTAATAATTGCGCAGGTAATCATAGCAAATGCCGCCTGAAAGCCTACATCAATAATAGCGGGATAGACGCTTCCCTCTGGTACAATCTCTGCTTCAACAAGCATTTCAGAAACAATAGTGAGACAGCCAATTTGATCAAAACCGCCAAAGAAAGGATTTGAGCCATCGCCACCATAAGCAAAGCTCCAACCACAAACAATCCAGGCAATGCCAACAATACCAATTACCACAAACGACATAAACATGGTGTTAACCACATTTTTACGTCGTGATAATCCTCCATAAAAAAAGGCTAGCCCTGGTGTCATTAAAAGTACCAGCATTGTGCTCACAAGCATAAATGCGGTCGATCCCGTATCAAACATGATCGCTTCCTCCTCACGTACGAAATCGCATCAATCTTTCAACAACACCATGGTGTCATTGCGAACATGTTCACATCTTGAGAAGTGTGTTTGTTAACATCTCCGAGAAAGCGTTTTAACATTCAGGAAGTACAAGCGTTACAATAATGAAACAAGACATTTTTCAAGGTTAAAAATGTCTACCGACTCTGCACAAAAAGCAAAAGGAACTCGTTTCATGCTGACTTTCAACCCCGTTCAAACTGATGCCGATATTGAAAAAACTGCAGGTTTGGCTCATGAGATTTGGAACGAATATTGGCCAGATCTTATTGGGCAAGATCAGACTACCTATATGGTTGAAACCTTCCAAAGTACTTCGGCAATCAAAAACGATATTATTACTCGCGGGTATTTGTATTATTTGGTATTTGACGCTGATAAAACCTTAGTTGGATATACTGCCGCTGCACCTGAAATATTTGATTCTCCAACCGATAAGTTGGCTAATGCACATGGAGAAGAAGTTTCAAAGCATTTTTTGAAACGACTTTTTATTTCAAAAATTTATTTACGAGACGATCAACGGGGAAAACATTACGCAAGCCGCATTATTGAATTTTGGGAAGCGTATTGTCGCACTCATGGCCTAGAAGGGATGTATCTCACGGTCAATCGTGACAACGAATTAGGAATTCGTGCTTATCTTGGACGCGGGTTCTCTATTTATGAAGATATCGCTGCCCCCATAGGCAACGGATTTATTATGGATGACCATATTATGGGAAAATCCCTCTTATAACTTTGGTTTCGATTTACGATTCACGTGAGCATAATATGCATCACAAACGCCTTGAGCACTAAGACCGAGATCAGCAAAAAGAAGATCTACCTTACCTTGTTCAATAAATCCATCGGGAAGACCTAAGGTAACTACCGTTGCTTCTGTATCCATTGCTTGCAGTGCAGCTTCAACGCCTTGGCCTGCGCCACCACTAAGTATCCCGTCTTCAAGCGTAATAATAAATTTGGTTTGTGCCGCTTTCCTAATCACGTCAAGATCAAGCGGTTTTACCCATCGCATGTCAACCACACCACATGACACACCATCTTGAGAAAGGCGATCGGCAGCGTCTTCTGCGGTTTTAAGCATGCGACCAAAGGAGAGAATATAAACATCGCTTCCCTCTTGAATCAAACGAGCCTTCCCCTCTTCGAACAGCTCTGGCTCATCAAGTTGAGGAACACCTGCCGCAGCGCCACGAGGATAACGAAACGCAACGGGACCCGGCAATGTTAATGCAGTATGAAGCGCACCAGCAAGTTCTCGCTCATCAGATGGAGCGATGAGGCGCATCCCAGGAATCATGCGCAAAAGAGCCATATCGAACATGCCATGATGAGTGGGCCCATCGTCACCAACAAGACCTGCACGATCAATAGCAATGACCACGTTAGCATTTGCAAGTGCAACGTCGATAATTGTCTGGTCGACAGCACGCTGAAAAAAAGTCGAATACAGACAAACAACCGGTTTCAAGCCCCCTAGCGCCAAACCAGATGCCATACCCATAGCATGACCCTCAGCAATGCCAACATCAAACACACGTTCTGGATATTTTTGCACCACAGGACGCAAGCCAGTTCCATCAATCATAGCAGCGGTAACTGCTACAACACTTGGATCATTATTCAACTCAGCAGTAAGCGCTTGGGTAAAAGCCTGGGTAAACGTAGGGGTCGTATCTGCCTTAGGTAAAACCTCACCGGTTGCAATTGAATACGGACCAACACCATGAAACGTTGATGGCTTGCGTTCAGCGGGTTCATAACCAGCACCTTTTTTGGTTACCGCATGAATTAAAACCGGGGCATCAGCATCAAGCGCTGAACGAACCATACGCTGAAGTAATGCAATATCATGCCCATTAACAGGCGGCGTACATATAATGCCTAACTTCTCAAAAAGTGTTGATTCTGGCAGTACAAATTGTTTAAGAGAGTCTTTGGCATTACGACCTAAACGCAGCATCATTTTTCCTGCTGCGCTCATTTGATGCTCCATAAAATCTTGCATGGAGTCACGGCTGTTGCGATAGCCACTCGACATACGCACGTCACCTAGATGCTTAGCGAGAGCACCCACATTGCGCGAAATAGACATTTCGTTATCATTGAGGATGATAACCATAGGGGTCTGAGCTTGCCCAATATCATTAAGCGCCTCAAATGCCATACCACCCGCTATCGAAGCATCACCAATTAACGTAACAATTTTTTCATCGCTACCACGCAAATCACGTGCACGAGCAAGGCCATAGGCAACAGATAAAGAATCTGAAGCATGACCTGAAGGATGTACATCATGAGGATTAGATTGTGGTTTAGGAAAACCTGACAAACCTTTATAGGTGCGCAAAGTGTCAAACTCATTTACGCGACCAGTCACAAGCATGTGAGCATATGACTGATGACCCACATCAAACAAAAAACGATCATGAGGAGAATGAATCTGCGAATGAACCGCTAGAATAATTTCTACTGCACCAAGACTTGATGCAACATGACCACCGTTTTTTGAAGTTACTTCAATAATCTCTTGCCTAATTTCAGAAGCAAGAATCTCAAGCTCTTCGACACTGAGCAAAGAAAGAGCATCTGGCGATTGAATTGAATCAAGGATTCTTGTATCCATCTAGACACACTCTCTTTCAATCAGACGAAGTAGCATTTGCATTAAAACCTAATCGATACGTTTATGACATTACACGCGGTAATCTTTAGGACTCCACAAAAGAATCTTGTGATGCTGACTCTTCAGAAGACACAGCATTATCCTCTAACAAGCCATCATCCTCAGGTTTTTGTAACGCAATACCCTCTTCAAGTAAAGTTGATGCACGAAGGCCTAGCTGTACCGCCTCTTCATACAGTGAAAGCGCGGCATCAAGAGGAAGGGTATCATCCGAAACCGCATCAACAATTTCTTGCAAACGATTCTGGATCTCTTCAAAAGAACCATGTTCATTATTCATGAGACTCATCCTCAAGTGCAAGAGCAATACGACCTAATATTCCATTTACAAAACGAGGAGAATCATCGCCACCAAAAAGTTTTGCGAGATTAACTGCCTCATTAATTGAAACAGAGATAGGAACATCAGATACATATTTCATTTCATAGGTAGTAAGACGCAATAAGGAGCGATCAACAATAGGCATGCGATCAAGCGCCCAATTCTCGGATGCAGCATCAATATAGGCATCTATTTCATCAAGGTGCTCTTGTGTGCCGCGCAACAACTCTTTGCCATATTCTCCAAGAAGCTTGGTTTCGTCTATCAGCAATCCTGCTGCGATAAGATCTTCTGGTTTTTCATCAACCATCTCACCTTGATACAAAACCTGAAGAGCATTTCTTCTCTCTAAACTTCGTTCATGTTGCTTTGCAGCCATTACCTTGCCTTTTTACCCTTATTAGTCATTAAACTGAATGTCGTCTACTGCAATATCTACGCGCGCAACAGGAATACCTACTTGCGTTCTCATTGCGTCAGCAACTGCATTACGTACATTGGTAGCAATTTCGGTTAATGAAAAACCACTTATCACCGTAAGCGAAACAATAACTTCAAGCTCCCCGTTTTCATCCGTAGTTACCGACACGCCTGGGGCAGTTTGACGCTGTGTAAGCAAGGAAAGAAAACCTGATGTCGGAGTTGCAACACCAACGCTTGCAACACCAGGCACGTCACGCACGGCAAGTGAAACAATAGTCTCAACAACACCTGGTGCGATTGCCATACCCTCTGTATTAATATCTCCCATTAGTTATCACCCATTTCTGACTCAATAAAGTCAGTATAAACACGTCCATCAATAAACGCTTGATTCTCAAGCACTTGTTGATGGAATGGAATAGTCGTTGCAATTCCTTCAATCTCAAACTCAGATAATGCACGCTTGCCTCGAGCAATACACTCATCACGATCAATTCCCCAAACGATAAGTTTTGCCACCATAGAATCATAATAGGGAGAGATGCGTGAACCTTCTTGAATGTAGGTTTCGACACGAACTCCTGGACCGCCTGGCAAAGAAAACTTAGTAATTGTTCCAGGACATGGCCTGAAATCATGCTCGGGATCTTCTGCATTGATACGAAACTCCATAGCATGACCAAATGGCTTGAAAGGAGCACGCTCGAGACACGAAATAGGCTCACCAGAGGCAATACGAAGCTGCTCTTTAATAATGTCAGTACCCGTTATTTGCTCTGACACAGGATGCTCAACCTGAACACGAGTATTCATTTCCATAAAATAGAATTTACCATCCTGATCAAGCAAAAACTCAATAGTTCCCGCATTTTCGTAGCCAGTTGCTCGAACTGCTTTAGTAGCAGCCACACCCATTGCGCGACGTGTCTCTTCATCTAATGCTGGTGAAGGTGCTTCCTCTAAAAGCTTTTGATGACGACGCTGCAGTGAACAATCACGCTCGCACAAAGAAATGCGATTACCAAACTTATCAGCAAGAATCTGAACTTCAACATGGCGAGGACGCAAGACAAGCTTTTCTAAATAAACGTCACCATTACCAAATGCTGCTTGAGCTTCAGCTCTTGCTGCAAGAAATTGCCCTTCAAGTTCATCAGGAGTATGAACTTCACGCATTCCTTTTCCGCCACCACCGGCACTTGCCTTTACTAAAATGGGATACCCTACTGCCTCTGCAAATGCGCGCGCCTCTTCAACCGTCTCTACAACACCATCTGATCCAGGAACGGTGGGGACGCCACACGCCTTCATGGTTTCACGAGCAGCAGCCTTATTGCCCATCGCGTCAATACATTCAGGGCTTGGGCCAATAAATACAATGTCGTTATCAATGCAAGCACGTGCAAAGTCTGAGTTTTCCGCCAAAAAGCCATATCCCGGATGAATTGCCTCAGCCCCTGTATTAGTTGCTGCAGCAATAATGTTAGGCACGATCAAATACGATTGGTTTGCCGGTGCAGGACCAATACATACTGCCTCATCTGCCATTCTTACGGGTAGCGTATTAGCATCTTCAGTCGAATACACAGCGACCGTTTTAATGCCTAACTCTTTACAAGCACGAATAATACGAAGTGCAACTTCACCACGATTTGCAATTAATACTTTCTTAAACATATATCTAAGCGCTCTCTGGTCCGATTGCGTCATGAGAAATTGATGGCTCAATATAGAACAGAGGGGTACCAAACTCAACAGGGGTTGCATCTTCTAGACAAACCTCGCGAATAGTACCAATCTGCTCTGCAGCAATTTCATTCATGAGCTTCATAGCTTCAACAATGCATAGAGTTTGGTTAGCAGCAACCTCATCGCCCACCTTAACAAAAGGTGGCTCACCAGGAGCAGGAGCAGCATAGAAGGTACCAACCATAGGAGCAGTTACACAGATCCAATTTGCAGGATGATTATTTGCCGGTGTGCTTGCTTGAGGAGCAGGTGCAGGAGTCTGTACCGCTTGAGGCACTGCTGCAGGTTGTGCAGCTACTGCTTGAGGAGCAGCCTCGCTGCCTGGCATACGTACAGCAATACGAACACCCTCTTCTTCAACAACAATCTCACCAACGCCGCTCTCTTCCGCTACGCGAACAAGCTCGCGAATCTGGTTGATATCCACGTATTCCTCCTCTTTTGTTTGGCTAGACTCTTCACGAAGCAAGAAGTCAACCTTCTCTGATGTACGGTGTTTGCTTAAATAAGTACGCGCTTCATTGGGGAATAAAGCATACATAAGGACATCCTCTTCAGAATGAGCAAGATCCCCAATTTCTTCTTCAAGTTCAGCATAGGTTGTAGTAACCAAGGATCCTGGTGCTACATTCGGATCTAAAACGTCAGAATCGCCTACAACTTTAGCAACAATCTCTTTATCCATTGGTCCAGGAGCTTTGCCGTAGTACCCACAGATATAATCCTTCATCTCTTTGGATACTACACTCCAACGTTTGCCGGTCAAAACATTGAATACGGCTTGCGTTCCCACAATTTGAGACAATGGCGTAACGAGTGGTGGATAACCAACCTCAGCGCGCACCTTAGGGATCTCTTTCATAACCTCATCAATGCGATCAGCCGCATTTTGGATCTCGAGTTGAGAAACAAGATTTGACATCATGCCACCAGGAACCTGATGCGAATAAACCTTCATATGCGTAAGGCTAGAAACGCCACGCTTATAATGACCGCGTCGTCTTACTTCTTCCCAATATTCCGAAATTTCAAAAAGAAGATCCAAATCAAGACCAGTATCATAGCGGCTTTCTTCAAGCGCAGCCACAATCATTTCTACTGCAGGATGCGAATTACCAAAAGCAAGAGGAGCACTTGCTGTATCCGCAATTGCTGCCCCAGCCTCTGCCGCTTTTATGATATTTGCAGGTGCCATACCGCCAACATAATGACAGTGAATATGTACTGGCAAACCAATTTCAGCATTAAATGCTTTGACCATACGCTCAGTGCGATAAGGAGTGAGCATACCCGCCATATCTTTAATAGCGATAGAATCAGCACCCAAATCTTTAAGTTGCTGACCGTATTCTAGAAAGCTGTCAAGGGTATGAACAGGAGAAAGCGTATAAGAAATTGCTCCTTCAAAATGCGCGCCTGCCTCTTTGATGGCCTCAGCATTATCAACAACATTGCGAATATCATTCAATGCATCAAAGACACGAAATACATCAATACCATTGCGATGAGCTGCATTGATAAAACGATGCACGATTTCTTTAGAATAATGCTTATATCCAACAAGATTTTGTCCACGAGAAAGCATCGAAAGACGAGTATTAGGAGTTTTTGCCTTAATTGAGCGAAGGCGATCCCAGGGATTCTCGTCAAGGAAGCGCAAGCATGTATCAAATGTTGCACCACCCCAGGCCTCAATTGCCCAATATCCAACACGATCCATCTTAGGCAAAATTGGCAGCATATCACCAATAGACATACGCGTTGCCCATAAGCTTTGCTGGCCATCACGAATGGTTGTATCCATTAATTGAAGTTTTGCCAAGCGGGTTGCACCTCCTCATAGCATCCCTCATTATCAAGGGGCGAAAATTTGAACCTTCATTATAATGCACGAGGCGCTTACGCGCCCCGTACCCAAAGTTAGTTTTTGGTAGATGAGTTGAAAACTCGATTAGACGCGTGTGATATAACGACCATCACGGGTATCAATACGTAAGATCTCACCTGGATTGATAAACATAGGAACTTGTACCACAGCACCGGTTTCAAGAGTGGCTGGCTTAGTAGACCCCTGTACGGTATCACCCTTAAATCCTGGCTCTGTATCAGTAACCTCAAGCTCAACAAACATAGCTGGCTCAATACCAATCATCTCATCGCCAGCATAAAGCAAAGTAGCCTCATCGTTTTCCTTGAGCCATTGGGCAACATCTCCTACAACATCAGCAGGAATTGCCAACTGCTCAAATGTTGTGCTATCCATGAAATAGAAATCCATACCATCATTATAGAGATACTGCATTTTGCGGTTCTCAAGACGACGAGATTCAAACTTAGTACCCGAGTTGAAGGTATATTCAACAACACGGCCAGAACGAATATCGCGCAACTTAGTACGTACGAAAGCACCGCCCTTTCCAGGCTTTACATGTTGGAACTCAATAATGGTCCACAATTTGTCATTGTACTCAATACACATTCCATTACGGAAATCAGCAGTTGAAATTGCCACGCTAACTCCTTGATCTATCGATTTGCGTTTAGCAGTTTTCTATTATAACCATCTCATGAGTACTTTGGGTAAAAACCTCAAAGCGCTCATCGGTAACGACACCAAAATCTTCAAGCCGCATGCCAAATTTACCCTCAATATAAATTCCGGGTTCCACCGTAACAACGTTTCCTTGCAACAGCTCATTACTATTTGAACTCGATAAATTAGGAAGTTCGTGGATATCGATACCAACACCATGACCTAAAGAATGGCCCATGCAGCCAGCAAATCCAAAATCGGCTAGTATTTCTTCGGCTTTACTATGAACCTCTGAAGCCCGCACTCCTTCACAGATCATCTGCTCGCATGTCTCATTAGCCAAGCGCAGTGCTTTCCAAGCATGCTGCAAGGTGGTATCAGGTTCTCCCATAAATACAGTACGAGTCATATCTGAACAATACCCATTTTTCTTGGCACCAAAATCCATCACAACCGCATCCCCTTTAGCGAGAGGTATCTCTGTTGGTTGCGCGTGAGGTGATGCCGCATGAGCACCTGTTGCCACAATTGTGTCGAAAGCAAGTGCATCTGCACCAAGTTCAAACATAAAACGATCAAGTTCGCGCTGAACCTCAAGCTCAGTCATACCCACTTTCATATACGTTGTAATGTAGGTAAACGCTTGGTCGGTGATTGCCTGAGCCTGACGAAGCGCTTCAATCTCATGTGTGTCTTTTTCTGCGCGGAGCTGTTCAATAAAGTTAGACGTAACATGGTAGAGATACGTGCGATCTTCTTGCAACATCTCCCATTCGCGCAACAAAATAGTGTCTTCTATACCAACTACTATTTGACTTGGATCAGAAAACTCATGTATATGAAACGCTATAAATTCATCAAGTACCTCTGGGAAGGTGGCCTTAGCATCATCAATAATAAATGCAGTATCTTGAGCGGCCACTCGTAAGGCAGCAGAATAACGGCTATCAGTATGAAGCAAAACAGTATCTTGCGTAATAAGAACAAGATGTGCAGGTTCGGAATCAAATACTCCTAAAAAACCTGTGAGCCACAAGATATTAGAAGTATTACGCACATACAATACATCAAGATTATATTCTGCCATCATTTCACGCACACGCATGAGATGATTGTTTGTAAAGGTCATAAATACCGCACCTGTTCTTTATTCCAAAGATGCTTGCCAAGCCTGTAAATGCTCCAACACTATCTCAGGAGCAACCGTCTCAACACTCCACACTCCAATATCATGAGGAAGTACAAACCGTAAAGAATCCGATCGCACTTTTTTGTCACTCATCATTAAACGCAAAAGTTCTTGAGGGTCAGCATGAAAATCAAGACTCCTCAAATTAAGCGCATCAAGCAGCCTGTCTTGGGCTTCTATCATTGTAAGCGGCGTACCAAGCAAACTTGCCCCTAAGCGTGCAGCAAAACGCATGCCTTGAGCCACACATTCGCCATGCGAAAATACACCATATCCTGCTGCCGTTTCTATAGCATGGGCAAGTGTATGGCCGTAATTAAGACACTCACGAACACCTTTAGTCTCGGCCTTGTCTTCAACAACCACCCGCGCTTTAAAAGCAATACATTTTACAACAGCATCTTTAACAATAGCAGCATCACGATCACGCAAAGAAGCAGCATACTCAGTAAGCCACAAGAAAAAATCTTCCGAATCAATGACTGCCGATTTTGCAATTTCTCCGCAGCCGCATATCCATTCTCGTTCAGGCAAGGTAGACAATGTTGCAATATCAGCACATACGTAGCGAGGTTGACAAAAGGTTCCCACCAAATTCTTTCCCGCAGCAAGGTTAATTGCTGTTTTACCGCCCACTGATGAATCCACCATTGATAAAAGAGTTGTTGGAACCTGCACAATGGGTAAACCCCGCATAAAGGTAGATCCGGTAAACCCAGCCAGATCTCCTACAACACCACCGCCAAGCGCAACAACTAATGAATCACGGTTCAAGTGCATTGCAGCCATCGCATCCCAAATTTCACCCGCAACTTCAAGTGACTTAGCAGATTCGCCATGAGGGACAGCAATAATCGCGGTTTCAAACCCCTGTTGTTGCAATGACGCCTCAACCGATGAGGCATAGAGCTCTTGAACCGCTGAATCAGTGATAATAACCGAGCGATTTGTGTTCGAAAATGAACGGACGGTCTTTCCTAGCTGAGCAATAATATCTGATTCAACACGAACGTCGTAAGGTTTTTCTTCAGGAATATCAATAATTATTTTTGTCATGCGCCAACAAGACCTTATCTCTTAATCATGATACCTTCAGCAAGCAAGATATCAGCAACCTCTTGCGCTACTTCCAAGATGGTTCGACCCTCTGTTTCCACTTCTGCATGAGCAGCTGCTTCATACTGAGGAACTCGCTCAATAATGGTCTTGCGAGCGGTATCAAGATTTTTAAACATAGGACGTGAATCAGTATTGGGGATACGCGCAGCAGCACCATCTGCGGTAACCTTTAAGTAAATTACAAAACCATTATTGCGCATAATTTCAGCATTTTCTGGTCTCTTGGTTACAACGCCGCCGCCACAACCAATAAGACGAGGAGAGCGTGAAGATAAGTCACGCAAAATATCGGTCTCTAGATCACGGAAATACTCTTCTCCATCTTCGGCAAAAATATCAGCAATAATACGATCTTCACGCAACTCTAAATATTCATCAGCATCAATAGATGCAAGGCCATGAGTAACCGCCAATTGCTGGGATACACTGGTTTTTCCTGCACCCATAAAACCAATGAAAAATACCGGTTTTGTTAATACATATTTCTCCGAAGTTGCTGACATAGTTACTCCTGTTTCTCTCTTGAATCCCCGTCTATTTTTAAGACATTTGTCTCACCGCAATATGAAGCAGTAATCCATTTAACCCATATCTCTGTCATATACATTTAATGCGACATGGTTTTTATACGTGTTTTAAATGACTCAATATTTGCTTTAATGTCAGTCATGTTGTCTGAACCAAATTTTTTGAGGTAAGCATCTGCCAATACGAACGCAACTTCAGATTCAGCAACAACAGCAGCTGCTGGAACAGCACACACATCTGAGCGTTCTTTAGACGCCTTCTCAACCTCAAGAGTATCAATGTTGATGGTGTTAAGAGGTGTAGTTAATGTCGGAATAGGCTTCATGGCTGCCGTAATAATCAAAGGCATCCCGGTCGTCATGCCCCCTTCAAGCCCGCCAGCGTTATTAGTGCTTCGCACAAAACCGTGCATATCATCAAGTACAATTTCATCATGCACCTGCGAACCAGGAACACGCGTCGCGTCAAAACCAGCGCCAAACTCTACGCCTTTAATGGCAGGAATAGAAAAAAGTGCAGCACCAAGCTGAGAGGTGATCCGTTCTTTTCCTGTGGCGAAGCTTCCCAAAGCAGGAAGCAGGCCTGTAGCAACAACACGAAATGTTCCACCCAAGCTCTCCCCTGCCGCTTTAGCTGCATCAATTGCTTCCATCATTTTTTGAGACGCACTAGCATTAGGACAACGAACTTCAGACATCTCAATGTCAAGTGGCCGGTACTCTGCCGCATCACGCATAGGATCGTCTTCTTCATAGATCACGTCACCAATTGAAGTGACATAGGAATAGATTTCAACACCTACTTCAGCGAGAAATTCACGCGCAATACCCGCGCAAGCAACACGAATAGCAGTCTCGCGAGCCGATGCACGTTCTAAGATATTACGACAATCATCCATGTCGTTTTTAAGAACCCCTACAAGATCAGCATGGCCTGGCCTAGGTGTCACTTCGCGCACAAGATCAGCAGGAGGACAATCAAAGATAGCCATGCGTGCTGTCCAATTTTTCCAGTCACGATTGGCAACCTGTAGCGCAATTGGTGTACCCAATGTTTTACCAAAACGCACTCCCGACAAAATTGAAACAGTATCCTTTTCAATTGCCTGACGACCACCACGACCATATCCTGATTGGCGACGCGCAAGATCAGAATTAATGTTTTTCTCTGAGATAGTAAGACCTGCTGGCACTCCTGAGACAATACCAGTTAGGGCCGGTCCATGACTTTCCCCTGCTGTAATATATTCCATAACAACACCCTAAAATACGTTTATTCATACTAGAGATAATACGCAAGCGTACTTACCTATACATCAGCAAAGATTTTGCAATTTTATAGTGTACCTAATGCATCAGATCATTTTATTGGAATACGTTAAAAATTGAGCGAGTAGCACGCCCCATCGTCCCCAAATGACATCCCCATTCAAGGTTGGACACTGTGCAATAGTCGCAAGAGGAACAATATTGGAATCTGATGAGTCATGTAAGCACTCAATAATAAAAGGGCGATGAGAAAAATCCAAATTTGAGACAAACGCAACCGGAAGTGATTGATCGGTAGCACAGATAATAACATCAGCTTGAGAGATGCGTTTTATTGCTCCGCAATAGGTACCAAAATAATAATCCGTTTGTTCATAGGCATGCTGGAAACTAACGTGTCCTGGTTTTGCTTGGCGCATATCAACCACTTCACTGCGTAAGCGCCCAAATTCATTAAGAAAAGCTTCTAGGTTACGCTCGGCAACCTGCGCATCCTGATCTACTACAAGTACTTCAGAAACACCACAGCGAGCACACTCATAAGCACAAGCAAGACCAAGATGACCCGCACCCAAAATAGCTATACGAGCACCCTCAAGTGGGAAAAATTGTTCTTCGAAGCACTCAACAACACTCAAAGGTAATAAAAAAGTAGCCTCCGCACCACCTTCAAGATATGACAGGCAATCACACCCTTGCGCCAGCTCACCAGTTGCATTTGCCTGAGTTGAATAACGATAGGCTACACCTGAAAAATGGGCATCTAAAGCAAAGGCATGTACAGGATACTCAAATTTATCAGCAGAAAGGTAGGTATCGAGCGCGTCTCTTCTCGCCATCTCACGAACAACAACTGACCAAGTAGCAGTTTGTTCCATAAAAGCATGACGCGCAATTTGAGCAAGCGAAGCATGCGCGGGCATCGTTATGAGTTCGAGGTTTCGCATGTCACTCCTTCAGGTTCACTTTGCGTACCTGAGGGCTTTTTGTCACCAAGAATTACCCGTTCAACTTTACGAAGTAAAAGAGTATGCCATAAATCAGTTTCTACCAGAGGGCACACCATATAAGCAGTCATTCCTAAAAAATGAGCACCTAACACATCAGTAATCAATTGATCTCCAATTACAACGGTATGCGCCCGCTGTGCATGAAGCTTGTTAAGTGCCATCAAAAATCCATGAGGAAGTGGCTTAACTGCTTTTGCCACAATAGGTAACTCAAGACGCTGAGCTAGATGAATAACTCCTTCATGAAAATTATTAGAAAGAAGACATACCTGTATACCAGCAGCACGCACTGTGGCAAGCCACGTCAAAACATCAGAAGGAACGTGATGATCATCACGAGTTAAAAGCGTATTATCAACGTCCATAATGATCGAAGTAAACCCCCGATTAAGCAAATCATATTGCACGCTTATAGACGTTACGCGTGAAAAATATCGATCAGGTTGCAGAAATGCCATCGTTGATGCCTTTTACCTTACACTGCCACTCTGCAAAAGTTAGTTTGCATGATCTGCAATTGCCTGCTGGTGTCCTTCATATGTCTCATTGAAGAAGTAATCCATACCACCCTGATCATTAGGATAGAACACAAAGTAATAATAGTTTGTCTCTGCAGGATCAAGAACTGCTTCAATACATGAAAGGCCAGGTGAACAAATAGGACCTGCCGGCAAACCTTTGTTTAGGTACGTATTAAACGGTCCATCAACCTTCAAATCATCAGGAGTTGGATCCCCACCCACAACATATGCCGTTGTAGCATCAGACTGAAGCGGCATATCAATTGCAAGACGATTATAGAATACACTTGCTACTTCTTTTTGGTTGTCAGCGGCTGCCTCACGTTCAACAACAGAGGCAAGAATTAATGCTTGATACTGATTAAGACCGTGCTCTTGCGCATAGGAATAATTAAGGTTTTCCGCTTCAGTTTTAAACTGATTAAGCATCTGTTTGATTACATCTTGGGCATTATATCCATCAACTACTTCATAGGTTTTAGGAAATAAAAATCCTTCCAAAGAATTATTATAAGCACCCTTCACAAAAGGGAACTCTTCCTCAAACTGAGCAGCATTATGTGCTTGTTCTTTAAATTCATCGGCCGTTATTGCACCGTTGTATGCTGCCGCAACAGCATCGGCAGTTTTATCAATCGTGTTTCCCTCTGGCACGACTAATGCATGATTAGAGATACCTGGTCCTGCAATTAACTCATCAACAATTGCATCGACACCCATACCGCCTACAAAAACATAGGTACCAGGCTTAAGCTGCGTTCCCACATCACGTCGCTGCACTACACCCATAAATTCTTGCACGTTATCAAGTAAGCCTGCGTCAGCCAACTTGTTACCAAAATCTGCTGCAGTACTTCCGTTAGAAAAGGTGATTTCCACTTCTTGCCCATCAGCAACACGATTAGGATTGCTCGAGCAAAAGGTCACTGCAAGGCCGATAATAAGTATCAGTGCAACAATAGCTACAATTATTGCGATGATCGGACCCTTAGATTTGCCATGTTTAGGATCGATAGCACTCGTATCGTAACGAGAAAATTGTTTTTTGCCTTTTGCATGAACAGCGCGAGCCATATAGCCGCCGCGATCTGAGTAAGTTGTGTTCTTTGGTGCCATATATACTCCGTCTCAATATAGTCACTAAGATTATCTATGAGCGCCTAGTGGTTTTGATGATTAGCTGTACGACCATCAAGCCATGCCTGCAAAAAAATACTTGCAGCAATCATATCGATTCTTCCGCGCATCTGCTTTTCCGATAAGCCTTCTTCACGCAATGAGCGTTTTGCCTCTTGCGAAGAAAGGCGTTCATCCTCAAATTCAAGTGGTAGTTGTAGGTTTTGTGCAATAGTGCTCGCAAGCTCTTTAATATGTGCTGCCTGAGGACCATGTTCGCCTGATAAGGTAAGAGGAAGTCCAGCAAGAAGTGCTTCTGGCTCCCAATCTTCAACAATCTGCCTAAAAGGTTTTGCGTTAGTCACTACCTCTTGTGTTGGAAGTACACAGAGCGGAGATGCGACACGTTCATCGGGATCAGAAATAGCAATTCCAGTTCGAACTTCCCCTATATCAAGTGCCATAATTCGCATAGAACCCTACGCTACCTTATTCGATACGATACTCAAAGTGTACGTTATACGTAATTATGCATTTTGAAAAAGTGCACGGGCCTGCTCCAGAGCAGTATCAATACCCTCAACATCTTTTCCGCCTGCTTGAGCCATAGTGGGTTTACCGCCACCGCCACCTTTAATGGCTGGAGCAATTGCCTTGATCACCGCACCCGCATTAAATCCAGCTGCAACCGCTTCATCAGTGCCAGCTGCAAGCAAAATAGGTACCCCATTATTATTTGAAGCCAAAACGGCTGCACCGGGTGCATCAAGTCGACTACGCACAATATCCCAGAAATTACGCATGCCAGAAGCATCGACGCCATCATAGCGATAAATAAAAACAGGATAACCCGCATCAATAATAAAGGTATCCAAAGCCTCAGGAAGTTCACCTGAAGCTGCAGCTGCTTTATTGGCCTTACGTTTTTGGTTAAAGTCCTTAATTTGTTCAGTAAGTTGTTTTGATCGCGTGGCAACTTCAAACATTTTTGTCTTCATAGTAGCAGCAGCGGTTTTGAGCTCTTCTTCCATATGGTTTACGTATTCAAGAGCACCATAGGAGGTAACCGCCTCAATACGACGTAAGTTAGCGCCAACACTTGACTCAGAGGTGATTTTTACCAAGCCAATCTCGGCAGTGTTTTGCACGTGACATCCACCACAAAGCTCGCGTGAAAAGTCTCCCACCTCAACAACGCGAACCACATCACCATATTTTTCTCCAAAAAGCGCTGTAACACCCGCGTCACGTGCTTCTTTAAGTGACGTTTCATAAATTGTTGTTGAGCGGGCTTCCATAATTTGATCATTTGCAATTTGCTCAACACGCTCAATCTGCTCAGGAGTCATTGCTTCAAAGTGGGTAAAATCAAAGCGCAAGCGATCGGGTCCTACATAAGAACCGGCTTGTTTGACATGTGGACCCAATACCTCACGCAAAGCTGCATGCAAAAGATGAGTCGCGGTATGGTTACGTGTAATAGCAGCACGACGCTTAGTTTCAATAGCCGCACTCACCTCATCGTCCTGCTTCAGAACTCCAGAAGTAACCTCAACGCTATGAACATAAAGTCCTTTTTCGGGTGCCTGTGTATCAGTAACACGCGCTTGAGCCTTCTCATTGAAAAGCATGCCTGTATCGCCAATTTCTCCGCCCATATTTGCATAAAAGGGCGTGATATCTAAAACTACTTCACCCGTTTGTCCTTCAGTAAGCTCTGCAACACGTTTACCTTCATAGACAAGCGCTTTAATATGTGACTGGGTTTCTGTCTGATCGTAACCAACAAAAGTAGTTACACCCACCTCGTTTAAGAGCTCAGAATAGATGCCACCATAGGTAGACCAGGCGGCCTGTGTATCTTTCGCATTAGCTGCACGGGCACGATTGCGTTGCTCTTCCATGCAGACATTAAACTCTTCTTCATCAACGCTAACGCCACGCTCTTCGCAAATTTCTTTGGTGACTTCAACTGGAAAACCATAGGTATCATGCAAAACAAAAGCGACCTCACCTGAAAGAGTTGTACCTTCAAGGCTGTCAAGCGCCTCATCAAGATAGGCATTGCCATGATTTAATGTGGCTCCAAATCGCTCTTCTTCAGAGAGAATAACGCGCAAAATGAGCTCTTTATTCTCAACGATTTCAGGGTAGACATGACCCATAAGTTCAATAATTTTCTCAACGTAATGCTTAAGGAAAGCGCCTTCGATTCCAATAGAGTGACCCTTCATAACTGCACGTCTTAAGAGTCGACGCAAGACATATCCACGACCTTCGTTAGATGGCAAAATACCATCTGCAATCATAAAAGTAATTGCACGAGAATGGTCCGCAATAATACGTAATGCCAGATCAGCTTTCTCATCCACCTTATAAGTTTTATGAGAAAGATCTTCTCCCACCGTAATTAAATCACGCAGGATATCAGTATCATAATTATTGGTCACACCCTGCATAATGGCTGCTATACGTTCAAGGCCCATACCAGTATCAATATTCTTTTTTGGAAGAGGCAATAACGTACCGTCTTCCTGAGCGTCATATTGAGTAAAAACACAATTCCAATACTCTAAGAAGCGATCGCAATCACAGCCAGGTTTACAATCAGGACTGCCGCATCCGACTTCAGGACCTTGATCATAATAAAGTTCTGAACACGGGCCACATGGGCCAGTTGGTCCTGCACGCCAAAAATTATCATCTTCGCCTAAACGAGAAATATGATCATCCGCCACACCAAGGTTTTTCCAGATTTCAATGGTCTCATCATCATCTTCGAATACCGTAAAATACAGCTTCTCGAAAGGAAGCTTCAATACATCAAGAGAAAACTCGAGAGCCCATTTACACATCTCCTCTTTAAAGTATTCACCAAAGGAAAAATTACCCAGCATCTCAAAAAAGGATAAGTGACGTCCTGTCGTACCAATAATGTCAATGTCATTAGTGCGCACACACTTTTGAACTGTAGTTGTTCCAATATAGGGTGCTTCAAGTTTTTTTTGCTGTAAGAAATAGGGTTTAAATTGAACCATTCCTGCACTAGTTAAGAGCAAAGAAGGATCATCGGGAATAAGTGAAGATGATGGCATGCGTTTGCAGCCTTTAGATTCAAAGAATGCAAGATATTTTTCGCGTATCTCAGCTGTAGTCATATACTCCATTGAGAACTCTTTCTTATAACGTATGGTTTTATCGCAACAAATACACCCATCAAGATGGGTGTATTAAAAACGTATTACATCGTATACGTGTCGTGTAAATACTATCAGGATTTATGAGACGGAGCATCCTTGAAGCGCTTTTTGGGTATATGTATTTCGCCCGTGGCATCAGCAGCAGGATGAGCAACTTCGGTATTAACTGGATCACCTTTAAAAATGACACCATCTTTAGAAACAATAGTACGGCCGGTTTTCTTCTCGAAATAGTACACAAAAAGCGATTTAATTACCGCAACAGCCGGAATAGAAAGAAGTGCTCCCACAAATGATCCAACAACACCGCTCATAGCAAAGCCAACAGCCGAACCAATCATCAAAGCCAAGATAATCAAGGCAGGATGAATATTGACCGAATCCCCTAACACCTTTGGTGAAACAAAGGTATAAATCACTTGTTGAACAACAATAGTGTAGACAAGAGCGATAATACCGATCCAAGGATTAACAAAAACGCCAACAATGGCCGCTAGCGCACCACCAAACCACGGACCAATGACAGGAATAATATTGAGCAAACCAGTAATAACACCTAATGCCGCTGGCGACGGTAAACCTAAAATAGCAAAGCCGATGCCACAAATAGTGCCAATTAAAAAACACTGAATAAGGGTTCCCTTAATATATCCCCCCATAACATCAGTGCAGACAAGATAAATTACATTTAAATCGTTTGCATATTTTGGACCAAAAATACGCTTGATCTCAGCACCCATTTGAGGAAGTTCAAGAAGAAACCAGTAGGCAAGAACGAGAGAAAAACCTATTACCATTAATGCTGACCCAACGCCAGAACCAAATGCTACGACACCCTGTGCACTCGTAGAAGCAAACGACGAGAACCACGATCCAACTGACGAGAGCGCATCGTTTACCCATTTGTTGATATTTTGGTCTTGCAAAAGATAAGAGAACTGAGCATAAAAATCATTAAACCAATCCCGCAAGGTCGCAATATAGCTTGATGTGTTATTGATCAAGTCACGGAACTGATCATTCATGCCAAAAACAGGAGATGCTGCTAAAAAGATCAAAAATATAAAAGCTGCTAAAAATAAAACAAACGTGATAAAGGTACCAACACCACGTTTAATACCTTTTCGTTCCATCCAATTTACGGGGCCCTTAAGACAAAAAACAATAATGGTAGTCCATACAATGATACCCACCGGTACCGCTAAAATGTTTAAAACAATTCCTAAAAAATAGATAACGGCACCAGTTAAAAGAAGTAAAACAACAGCGTACACGCGATAACGCATACGCTGCATTTTCAAATCAGTTTCTTTTAATTCCGTTGAAATGTTGGCATCATCATTCATGTAAAAGACGACCTTTTTATGTTTATATTACTCAGCAAATTGGGTATCTGAGTCAATGTGACTAAATACACCACGTTTTAATTGAGCAGCAGTCGAATCTGTTTTTGCTTGAACATCATCACGCTTTACTGCTGCTTCATGAGCTTCTGCCTTCTTTTCAGCATTTTCGGTCTGAATGGTTTCGATCTTTTCATTCATACTAGAAAGACCATTGTCAACCGCCTGAGCAACATTACTTACCACAGATCCATCCTGTTCATTTGCTACAGGACTTAAGTGTTCACGGATCTTTTTGGTAAGCGATGAAAGGGCATCCAGGGGCGCTGATGTTATAGAGTCAACTGAATTAGATGCTTTTGCTACATTTCCCGTTACCGTATTGACGTCTTCTAAGATCTGATCAACACGCATAATTTCAAGATTTGCCGCATCAATGGTCAAGGTAATGCGATCCATCATAGGATCTACTTTTTTGACCAAAGGTTTAGCGTCAGTAATGAGATCCTGCGCATTATCAAGAAGTGGGTTAACCTTGAACATAGCTTCTTTAATAGTTTTAGATAGAACTACAAAAAGATAGGCAAGCGCAATAAGTGCCGCTACGCCAGCAAGACAAACCAACACAATCCCAACGGGAATTAATGCCTCAAAAAACTCCATGCTCTTCTCCTTTCTCTCTAAGAACCTAGGGTACCACGTTATTGCTTTGCATGATCTCGCAAAGTCGTATCAATACGGTAACGCTCCCATCCCCTTTCTCCTGGTTCAAAGAAACAACCACGCTCAAGCCCATCAGGCAAATATTGTTGTTCTACCGTGCCAGCCGGATATGAATGCGGGTATAAATAGGCACCATATTCATCTGAACCAGGACGATGACGATCACGCAAATGATTAGGAACAGCGCGCGCTGGACCCGTTTTAACCTCACGCATAGCCCGAGCAAGACCTTCATACGATGCGTTTGATTTAGGTGCTAGTGCCATATAAACGCATGCTTGAGCGAGATTAATTTGACATTCAGGATATCCAATAACCTCTGCTGCCCTAAAAGCAGCTTCAGCAACAAGAACCGCCTGTGGATCTGCATTGCCAATGTCTTCTGCGGCAAAAATAAAGATACGACGCGCTATAAATTTAGGATCTTCTCCCCCGTCGATCATACGAGCAAGCCAGTACAAAGCAGCATCGGGATCAGATCCACGCATCGACTTAATAAAGGCCGAAATGATGTCATAATGCATATCTTTATTCTTGTCATAAGGAAGTATGCGATAAGGCACTGCTTTATGCACCATCTCTTGAGTAATAACACGCTCGTTATCAGCATGAGCCAAATCAGCAGCAAGCGAGAGCGTATTAAGCGCACTACGCGCATCACCCCCTGCCAATAACTCAATTGCCGCAAGCGCATCATTTTCAAGCTCGAAAGCATCTGCCAACCCACGTTCATCAGTCAATGCCCGATTGAGAAGCACTGCGATGTCATCGTCGGATAAACCCTGCAATCCAACAACACGAGAACGAGAAATCAAGGCTGAGTTAACCTCAAAAAATGGATTCTCCGTTGTGGCACCAATCAAAACCACAATGCCATCTTCTACCGCATGTAACAGTGCATCTTGTTGTGCGCGATTAAAACGATGAATCTCATCGACAAATAAAATAGTACGCATACCTTGATTGATAAGACGCTTATCTGCCTCAGTAATCTCTCGACGCAAATCGGAAACGGTACCACCAATAGCGGAAACCTCAACAAAGTATGCATGAGTAGTTTGCGCAATCACTTGAGCAAGCGATGTTTTTCCGGTTCCTGCTGGTCCAAAAAGAATAATGGAAGAAAGTGAGTCATTTTCAATGGCACTACGCAACCATGTTCCCTCACCTATAGCCTGTTGTTGCCCTACAATCTCATTAAGATTACGTGGACGCATACGAACCGCAAGCGGCGCATGAGAACCGCGTGTTTCGTTTTCTATCTCGGTAAATAAGGTATCCATCTACACCTCAAAAAAGCTGCAATCGTAGTTGGGTATCAAATCATCTAGTGCGCATGATCAAGAATGGCTTGTTCAAGTGTCGCAATATCTGTTTGATCAAAATGATACGGCACAACTTGTGGTTGCGAAACATCATTAGGATCAACTTGCTCAACGCGTACAAAATAAGCATCAACAACAGGGCATCCTGTTTTCAGTAATGCATAAGCATAACATTGCGCTTGCTGAAGGTGCTTTGCCCAACATTGCTCATCCCCCTCATCGACAGACCCTCCCGTTTTATAGTCGACAAACATGGCTTCATGAGCATCATTGAGAGCAAGTCCGTCAATTTCACCTTCAAGATAGATTTTCTCACCAGTTTCTCGCTGATTGAGTGTCACCATGAAAGGTACTTCAGCACTCATAGTTCCAAACGAAGCAAACGTATTTGCAAGATTGCTCCCAAACCAACGCGTTAGAGCCTGATCAAGACGAATACATTGTTCAGGTGAAAGATTAAAACGTTTCGCTTGCGCCTCTTGCACCCCTTGCGATGGGCGCATAAGCTTATTAGCTGCCCCCTTAGATGCAGCGGTAGTATTGATGGCTATTTCGCATACATGATGAAATGCGGTTCCTAAATTAGTTGCGCTCTCATCTTCCCCCGCACCAAGCGTATCCCAAAAATCTTTATCTTCATCAGCGATCAGGCTATCAACAACTTCATCATCAGCAATGATGCTAACGTCCTGGGTATAGTCGGTTTGATATCCTTCATGCGAGAGCGATGAATACGAATACACATCCCCACGGTCTCCTTGAGCAATACTACGCGTACGATGAAAATCACGTAAGGGATGTTGCATAACACGAGGGACAACAAATGAATTATTAAATTCTTGCGCTTTGTTTGATTCTTGTAGTGTCTCTAACTCCTGATCACGTGCATCCTCAGTGCACTCTTCTTCTCGTTTTTCCTCAGGAAGAATGACGCGGACACGCGCAGGAGCACTCCCTCCATAAGAAATCATTTGCACTGAGCCGCATGGGTCTATCTGTAATGCAGATTCCACATCACCATAAATCCCTGTTGCCATATGCTCCCCATCAGATGCATCACTCGACTTCTTGCTAGAAATGGGACAAATCAAGAAGAGTGATTTACTTGCACGAGTCAATGCTACATACAGTAAGCGTCGTGCTTCAGATAACACTTGGTTTTTGTTGTACGTCTTAATTACCGACAACATATCCGCTGCCGAGCATGAATTGAGTATCGTTTTAGGATCTTTATCCGCCAGGTTTTGCTCTAATCCATAATCGTCGAAATAACGATGTAGATAATTATGTGGTTTTTTTTGATGAGGAGGAAATTTAGTAAAGTAAGTACATTGTCCAATATTTTCAGCAACAAAACCTGAATTACCTTTAGTACCATCACTAAGATCTGCAACTACTACATGAGGAAATTCAAGTCCTTTTGAAGCATGTACGGTCATAATGCGGACACATTGCATCTCACTACTTTGAAGAATTCCTGGTTTCTCTTGAGCAAAAGTCAAATGCGAAACGTATGTCTCTCGCAACGCCGGTAATGATGGTGCAGCAGCCTGAAGCTCGGTCAATAAACGCAATGACTTATTAATATTGCCTGCAATTGACATACCCTGCGCACCTTGATGAGCTAGCCGAGCATAGTATCCACTGTTGTAAAGCAAGACACGAATCGCATCAATTGCCATCTCTTCATGTTGGTTTACTGTTTGCTCAAATTCATGCAGTATCTGCGAAGCGCGACAAAGTTTCTTTTTGTCTGTTGCAGAAAGCAATTCAAAACCAAAAAAGCTCATTTCAATCGACTGCAAAAAATCATCAGACGCATCATCAGTGTCACTCATGAGCGCTCGCAACGACAAGAAAGACTTGGAGAAACTTGTTCGTTTTACACCGTTATCAGTCATACGGGTAGAAAGACAGAGCAAGATATCATCTGACAAATCAAAAACGTCTGATCTTAATATTCGATACAGCGCTTCTTCATCATGGTGATTAACAGCAAAAGCCAAAAGATCACTGACCAAATACACTTCATCAAAGTTCTTATAAACCGACCCACCAGAGATAATTGCATCAATACCTTTATCACGAAGCGCTTGGGCATAGATATGCGCGTTTTGTGTCGCGCCTAACAGTATCGCAATATCACTGGGTCTTTCTCCGGCAATAACTAATTGGGCACAATGATCAGCAATCAGACAAGCGGTTTCTTGAGTTTGACTTGTCTTTATAAACGCAACCTCAATACGTGAATGGTCACTAAAATAATCATCTTTTTCTTGATTTACTGCGCCCTTTGCCTGCAATGCCAAAAAATCTTCACCAAACACCTCCTGTTGAGAAAAGATTGCCTCGACAAATGCAAGAATGTCCGCATGTGATCTGAAATTGTCTGGCAACTCTACAAATTGAGCGATGGGGTTGTTGGCAAGCTCATCACGATAATCAAAGAAAACATTAACATCGGCACCTCTAAAACGATAAATACTCTGCTGAGCATCTCCTACCGTTGTAATGTTTGTACGCTGATCTTGTGCCAAGCAATCAATAACGGCAACCTGAAGCTTATCGGTATCTTGAAACTCATCGACCATGATAAGTTTGAATTGATCCCTATAACGCTGGGCGATTTCAGGATGTTCTCTAAAAGACTTTAAAAGCAATACAAGTAAATCAGTATTATCAAGATTGTCGACTCCTTTTAGTTGGTGATACACCTCATCAACTGCTTGTGCAATATCAACAATTGCTTGAAGTTCAGGAAGGGCGCAACACATGAGTGCCTCATAGTAGGCATGCGCAAAAAACGTACGCCAGGCAAGTACCTGATCACGACCTTCATTTTGTCTATCACGATATTGCAGTGTTGTTGACGGAAAAAGTGTTAAAAGAGAAAGATATGACGCTGCATCAAACATCTCATCAAACCAAGCATCTTTATTTTGAAGATTTGTTGATGCTAATTCGAGGTATTCTTGCGCAGCAGCAATACCCTCTTGGAGAGCATCAATAATTTTGGCCTCATTTTTTCCTGATTTGCTCCACGTAAGAACTGCTGATAGAAAATCTTCAGCCGCCACAACAATACTGCGCAATAGATCCACGGGGCTTTGTGTTGCATGTGGAAGGACAAGGGTCTCAAAACCTTGCGGCATACTGCGAATGCGGTTTAGTACATTTTCAACATCTCTTTTAACCGATGATCCATAAGAACCAATACCTGCAAGTTGCTTACTCGCAAGATAGGCTTTTTGGTAAGGCGTACCAGTCTCTTTAACCGCCTCAACCACAATCTCATATGCTTGTGCGGTGTAGATATTTACCATATCATCGGTAATCAAATCAAATGCTGGATCAAGACCAAAAATAAGCGCATTCTGCTTAAGTATCTGAGAAGCCATACTATGGATGGTAGATATCCATGCATTGTCTGTTTGAAGCGCAAGATCATCTCGCCCCTCTTCAAGTAAAAGGTTTTTGATACGCTCGCGTAGCTCTTTTGCCGCTTCTTTGGTAAAGGTAATAATAAGCGCCTCATCAAGAGAATCGATATGATTATCTGCCTGTTTATCACACAGCGCATGTACCACACGCTGTGTTACCGTAAAGGTTTTACCTGAACCAGCACCAGCTGACACCATCAAAGGCTTATCAAGCGTTGTCACAATACTATATTGACCAGGAGTACACCGCGATAGATCCATAACTGATTCCTTGAACTACTCGTAAAAACTTCTTCTATAACGTATTGCGTAAAAACCCATTACTCTTTGCTAGCGCGCCAGCAATCATCCATAAAGCAAATCTAACTAAGACGATTCGGACACCCAAAAACTCAACACCATTCACACGCATGCTTTGATTGCGGATTAGGCACAATATCACCTGAGCACAAGGCATCCACAAAAGGTTTATAAAGCTCTTCAATTTGATCAAGATACACCTCAAAAGAAATGGCTACCTCAGATCCCTTGGTCGTGAATTGACCTACATCAAGAACCGCAGGATTATATGATCCTGCAAGCAATCCTTTGGGCTCTTTAGCCTTATAGTTAAGATAGAATGCGCCACATGGCCTTGCATCTTGTAGTTTTTTGTCTTGCAATTTTTTAAACGCCTGAGCATAGATCAATGCCTGCAGATTTTTAGGTAATTCAACCTCATCACGCGTTTCTGCCTTTGATCCACCATATTTATTAGTAATTGACCCTTTATAATCAACTACGATATATCCACCTGTATCGTTCGTATCCACGCGATCAATGCGCCCATGCAAACGAGCATGAGCAAAATCAATCCCATCGCTCGTGGCAATATGGTATTCAAGCTCTGTCGGCGCAAAACCTGAAAAACATTCAGATTGATATATCAAATTTGCATGAAGACACGCAACTAATTGCTCATAGATGCTCTCTTCATTCTTATCCATAGGAATGTAGCCCTGCTTTTCTTTTATTTGTTTTGCCATCTGCTCATCAATAACAGACGCCAACACACGATGGGCTACCTCAAGATTATCAGAAGTCACGCGCTTGATTCCCTGTTCATGAAGCGTGGTATAAAGCGAGCAAAAGACCGCATGCACAAAATTTCCTGCAGCAAGAGCATCAAACCCATAATCGAGAGATTCAGGCCGAATACATTGGGAGGTAAACCATTTATAAGGACAGTCACGATAAGCCTCAAGCTCAGTAGGTGATAAAAGAGGCATCCGCACACAATCTTGCTGCACCGTAGGAATCATATCGATAAGTGAACATGTTTGCAGAGTTCCTGGGGTTGCCACGGGCAAAGATTCATAATCATCTTCAAAACACATCTGTGCACACAACTGCGCATCACACACGGTAAGCGTTGCCTCAAGATTGTCTTCTCCTAAGGTCATCTCATGCAAATGTGATGTATGAGCCATAATTTCAGAACAGAAAAAAGCTGGATACACTTCTTCGGCATTACCGTTCTTTTGTGGAACAGAAAAAACAAGCTCTTCACGCACAGCGTTCACGAAGGAAGCGATCGTGTTATAAGCCTCATCAATTCGTTTTTGCTCTTGTGGAAGGCCCAAAGCAACACGCAAATCTTCAAGCGCCCCTGGTTTATCAACAACAGAAAAGTCATCTGATGTCGCATCAGAGACAATAAGCATATCGAAACTATCAGGAATTAGAGAACGTATAGCATCTTTACTCATGCATACAATCTCAACACCAGTTGCCTTTTTTAGAGCAGCCTCGTTTCTGTTCGTTTCGTTTATGTTGTTCGCGTCTGTGTTGTCGATATCTACATCGTTTATATCTGTCCCAATCGCAGGGTAGTTTGTGTGGCAATACGCTACGGGTACACGCAATGATTCAAGCAAATACCACACATCATGCAAGTCAGTAAGGTAACCACATGCTTTATGGTAAACATCGCGCATAGCGCACAAGGCATGCACCTCACGATGCCGCGCAACCTCATCAGCTGCAAAAACAGTATTGGCAAGTTCGATAAAATATAACAAACCAGTACCTGAATTTATGTCAGTTAGAAACTCTTCAAAATATTCAAGCGTTGTAAAGTTTTCTTGAAGTTTTATCCATGCATCAACCGGCGTTGCTCCATGATGGGAACGCAAATACCTATTAAGTTCACGTGCAATTGTTCCTTTATGTACCCCTTCAGCCCCACTGCGCATTTCAGCATAAGGCGATCGGGCAAACGTTGTTGCGGCCTCAATCCATGATGGATCTTGTTTATAAAGCAACCAAATTGCCTTAAGAGCTTTACCAAACTCGGTATGAGTAAAAGCTACATAATCTTGCACCTCGAGTTTTATTCGTTCGTGGTAAGAGGTAGCAATGGTAAGCAAGAGAGAAGCAAGGCGCACATAGAGCGCTTGAATATCAGGGGCAATGATGCCAATTCTTAAAGGAGTATCTATCCTCTCATAATGTCTTTTTTGCAGAACATCCTTGATGTATACCTGAATCTGCAGTGATTGCGCATCAACTCCTGCTGGTTTAAGCAAGGTAGTGTTTGGTACATTGTCTTGAAGCTGTTCCCAAAACTCATCTGATGATGGTGAGACGTTTATATAATCAGGCAATACACTACGCTCGGCAAAAAAATCTTTCATTGACTCAGTAAGCACTGGTTGCGCTATAAACGTATACTGTGTTTCAGGTATAACACCACCTAAATACCGTATTGCATCACCAAATTCAATAAGATTTTTCTCAGTAAGAGTTTCAAAATAATTCCGTATAACCTTGCACACGGCATACTTAATAGCAAACGAATGGTCGAGTGATTCTTCTGTCTCTTGCAAAAGCAATGCGCTCTCTTCACGCAATGCAGGTAACCCTGCATAGTCTTTCACAAAGCGAGCGAGCGACTCAATAGTTCCTGGCGTGGTGCCTAAAACCTCTTGCTGCTGCAGCAAAGACTGCATGATAATCTTTCGCTCTACTTCATCGACAATCTTTCTTTCATCCCCCCAGACATCCCAAGCCTGCATAAAATAGGTACCAGGAGTCGTAAAAAGCTTGCCAAACGCGTCCACGTCAGCTTGATCAGCCACTCTTTTGCGCATACGCAACGCATACTCATAGGTGGGATACAAAATTACATTTCGCAAATTCAAGTTCTATCCTTCATCTGGGGTTATATAGCGCTTATGGTGGCAAAACAAAAACAGCAGTATTACCACTTTCTGTCAAGTCTTTTCTTATAGCCTTACTTACGTATACTAATACGTGTCACCCCTGTGTTCGCGAAGGACCGATGACTAGTAATTGGGAGCTCTATATTGCAGGCGGAATGGGGATTCGTATCCGTTGATACGAAAGCCAGGAACCCTACTGCGAGCACCCACCTGGAATTAGGTGGGTTCTTCCAATTAGCGGGGGTGACTTTTTTACCATGATGCTGGAGGCTCAAATCCTAAATCCTGCTCCTGCCACAAGACAATGGTGCCTTGTTCTCTTGTTTTATTTAAATCTATAACGCGTTGATTTGAAGATCCCTTCCAAATCAATTCATATGAATTACGTTCTTGTTCAAAAGGCCCATCGACCAAAACATCACAGATATCCAGAAGCTCTTTAGTACCCCGGCCCTTCTTATCACTGCACAAGTCTTCGTAGTAATACCCCGAATACGCCCAGATAGAAAGCGCAGGATTGTACTGTTTGAGTTGACGCACTACGTATATAAGCTGTCGCGCTTGATCAAAAGGCTCTCCCCCTGTCAACGTTACTCCTTGGGTGAGCTTTGCTGCCTTTATTTCTTGCACTAATGAATCAAGTGTTTGCAAGTAACCACCCTCTATGCTCCATGACTCAGGATTATGACACCCCCTACAATGATGAGGACACCCTTGCACAAAGATAGAAAATCGCAAACCTGGCCCATCGACAATTGAGTCTTCAACGGTACCATACATCCGTATTGTGTCTGTCCCAGTAATAGTACTTGCATCCATATATCTCATCCCCTAAAAAAGCATCTGCTCTTACGAGAAGAACAGATGCTTTTAATGCAATGCATACGATTCGCCACAAATCGTTATGAGCGTGTTATGTAAACCGACAATTAGTTCTGATATGAAGCGATTTTTGCCTCACTGCGGTCAACGCCATGCTTAACACGATCGCTCTCTTCAGCGCGCTTTGCATCATTGAAACGATCAAGCGTACCTACTAAGTATCCTGTGATGCGACGAATTCGCTCAAACGGATGTCCGCCATCCTCTTCCGTACGTCCACATTTTGGACAATGATCACCAATGATACCGTTGTAGCCACACTCAGGATCGCGATCAACAGGATGGTTTACTGAACCATAGCCGATACCCGATTCTTTCATATAGCGAATAATTGCTTCAAATGCCTCAAGATTCTCAGTAGGATCTCCATCAAGCTCAATGTAAGAAATATGTCCACCATTAGTAAGAGCATGATAAGGAGCTTCTACCGTAATCTTGTCAAACGCATTGATATCGTAATAGACCGGCACATGGAAACCGTTGGTGTAATAATCACGATCAGTGACGCCCTCAATAGCACCATAGCGCTCACGATCCATGCGAACGAAACGGCCTGAAAGTCCCTCTGCTGGCGTTGCAATCAAAGAGTAGTTCATCTTACGCTCATTACTAATACGATCAACGTATCCGCGCATATGACCGATAATTTCAAGTCCAAGTTTTTGGCTCTCAGGATCTTCACCGTGATGATGTCCTGTCAAAGCAACCAATGCCTCTGCAAGACCAATAAAACCAACGGTCAAAGTGCCATGCTTTAATACTTCACGCTGCTCATCATTGCGGCCAAGCTTTTCAGAATCAATCCATACACCCTGACCCATCAAGAATGGAGCATTGTAAACACGCTTACGTGCCTGAATCTCAAAACGCTCATCAAGCTGATCAATAACTAAGGCAAGCTTAGAATCAAGCAAATCAAAGAACAGTTCACGATCACCCTTAGAACGAATTGCCAAACGAGGTAAATTAATTGAAGTAAAGCTCAGATTGCCACGACCCGTTGTAATCTCACGCTCAGGGTCATAAACATTACCCATAACGCGCGTACGACAGCCCATATATGAGATCTCAGTCTCAGGAGTACCCTTGTAATACTGAAGATTAAATGGAGCATCAAGGAAGCTGAAATTAGGGAATAAACGCTTTGCAGAACAACGCATTGCCAAACGGAATAAATCGTAGTTTGGATCCCCAGGATTGTAATTAACCCCTTCTTTAACACGGAAGATCTGCACAGGGAAAATTGGCGTCTCACCACTACCGAGACCCTGCTCAGTAGCAAGAAGGATATTTTTGATAACCATACGGCCTTCAGCAGAAGTATCCATGCCGTAATTAATAGACGAGAAAGGAGTTTGAGCACCTGCGCGAGAGTGCATGGTATTTAAGTTGTGCACCAACGCCTCCATAGCCTGGAACGTTGCGCGATCAGTGTCTTCCTTTGCAGATTTCTCAGCATAAGCCAAAGCGCGATCAATAACTTCTTTAGAAAGCTCTTGCTCAGCAAGCACATTATGAAGCTCATGAAGATACGTTGCATCCATTACTAATTTTGCAACTTCTCCTGTTTCGCCCTCAGTGCGGCCAATTGCCATTTCAGCAATTTCACGAGAATTGTCTAAATCAGTCAAAAGATCGAGGGCCTCTGCTAAATGCTTCTTAAAAAGACGGCGATAAGTCTTTTTAACGCCAAGCGCTAAACCATAATCAAAGTCACATACGGACTGACCACCATGCTGGTCATTCTGATTTGACTGAATAGCAATGCAGGCAAGTGCCGAATAGCTTGCAATATCGTTAGGCTCACGCAAAACACCATGACCAGTGGAGAAGCCACCCTTAAATAATTTACGCAAGTCAATTTGGCAGCACGTGGTAGTAAGCGTATAAAAATCCATGTCATGAATATGAATATCACCCTCACGATGCGCTTTAGCAAAACGAGGATCAATCACACACATCTCATAGAATTGCTTAGCAGATTCAGAGCCATACTTCAGCATGGTTCCCATTGCGGTATCAGCATCAATATTAGCGTTTTCACGCTTCATATCAGAATCACTTGCTTTTGAGAAGGTAATATCTTTGAGTGTTTGTACTAAACGGGAGTTAACATCACGCACGCGATTACGTTCTGCACGATACAAAATATAGGCTTTTGCCGTCTGTCCAAAATTGGACTCAATCAGAGTCTGCTCAACTAAATCTTGGATACCCTCAACGGTAGGAATTCCTTCAATGGCACCACCTTCAAGTTTTTCCATAACAAGATTGGTGATTTCTTCTGCAACAGTTCGATCTTGCATAGCACCTGATGCCTGGAATGCCTTCTCAACAGCATCGGTAATCTTGGTTTTATCGAATTCGCTAGTACGACCATCGCGCTTAATGATAGTGGCGATCATGAACATCCTCCCTTTAGTGCCACAAGATGTGGACTTAGCACGTACGTTTCAACAGCGGGCTTTAAGGTATTTATTGCTTGTTTAAACAATATTTTGCACCGGTTTTGAACAATCACCATACTATATATTGTGGTTATCGTTCTCCAAGCGCAAAGATATAGTACCTGATTGCAATAGTCTTGATAAGCCCCTAATTGGCAAATGACCTATTTGTTTATGATTTGCAATCTCATCCATAATCATTGAATACACTTCAATTACGCAGATAAACAAAAGAAATGAGCCCATTTCCTCTTAGCGATTTGGGCTCATAGAAAAACTCTATATATTCAAAATGGTATTGTTTATCTTTTCTTTATCATCAAATTTAGTGCACAGCGCCGTAATAATAGCCCCAACCATGAGAAGAAAGTGCTGA
>CAJMOJ010000003.1 GCA_905215035.1 uncultured bacterium | reverse complement strand
CATGCCAAACGCCAATGTCTTCTAAAAGAAGAAACTCAAGGCCGTTGATGTCGTCAAAATGCACACACTCTTTGTGTGCTAAGGGATGAGTTTTGGGTACAGCAATAGAGAGCGTTTCGGTCATGAGGGGTGTGTTGACAATTACGGGCAGCAGAAATGGTTTGCGTGAGATTCCAAGATCAATGCTGCCGTCTAAAACGCGTTGTTCAATTTCTCGTTCTGATATCATCTCAGAACTCAAGATGTCGCCAGGAAAGCGTTCAACAATACGTGCGGTGAGATTCCAAAGGGGCGCTGGCGCACAGGTACCTACGCGCAAAGCACGCGATTTGCGTCCTGCTTCATCAACCGCATCATAGAGGAGTTGTACCTCACGCAAAACGCTCCGTGCATGATCAGCAACTGTTTTTCCGAGTGCGTTGAGGGTAACGTGGTTTTTGCTTCGTTCAAAAAGTGGCTGTCCGAATTCTTGTTCAAGACGTTGCATGGATCTGCTGAGTGCAGGTTGAGAAATAAGAAGTTCATTTGCTGCAGCAGAAATAGTTCCTAAACGCTCGACAGCATCAATTTGTTGAAGTTGTTCAAGTTGCATAGGATCTCCGGTGGCTATGATGCAGTATGCACATACTGCATAGCAAAATTTTATACCTGCATTGTACACCGAGTGAATTCTTTATCAGAATAAGAGATGCGATATCAGCAAAGAGACAGCAATGATTTGAAAAAAGCTTCGCAAAGGAGGTTAGTCATGATGGATTTTGAACTTTCAAATGGCGTAAAAATTCCTGCACTTGGCTATGGTGTCTTTCAAATGACGAGTGCTGAAGTGCAGGAGTGTCTTCCTCAAGCTATCGAGCTTGGATATCGCCATAT
The DNA here is from genome assembly GCA_905215035.1 of uncultured bacterium. Lineage (GTDB taxonomy): Bacteria > Actinomycetota > Coriobacteriia > Coriobacteriales > Eggerthellaceae > Anaerotardibacter. Next base: position 62,728 of record CAJMOJ010000003.1, on the reverse strand, counting down.
TGATACAGCAAACGGCTACTACAACGAGGTAGCAGTAGGTGATGTAGTTGCTAAGAGCGGCATTCCTCGTGAGGAATTTTTTATTACTACTAAGTTGTGGCCACGTGACTATGCATATGAGGAATGCAAGAAAGCCATTGATGCTTCCTTAGACCGATTAGGGATGGACTACGTTGACCTGATGTTGTTCCACCAGCCCTATGGTGCATATACGGATGGCTGGCGTGCGCTTGAAGAGGCGCTTGCGCAAGGAAAAGTACGTGCGATTGGATTGTCTAATTTTCCTCAAGAAAAATATCAGCAGATCTTAGATGTTGCGACAGTAAAACCTCAGGTGCTTCAAGTTGAACTTAATCCGCGTTGCAATCAACACGTCATGAAAGATTGGCTCAGCAGCACAGGCGTAGTATTTGAGGGTTGGTATCCACTGGGACATGGAGATGCCAAATTATTAGAGATTCCAGCAATTGTTGATGCAGCCCGTGCTCATGGGAAAACACCTGCGCAAGTATGTCTTCGTTGGTCTATTCAAGAAGGTAATATTGTTTTTCCAAAGACGCTCAATCCTGAGCACATGCGTCAAAATCTCGATATTTTTGATTTTGAGCTTTCTGCTGAAGAGATGGCAGCTATTGATGCACTCCCGCAAAATCCTTATTACCAGGTTCCCGATGAGGCGCCTGCATTTATTAACCAAATGCCTGATTTTGATCAGCAAATGTAAGGAAGGACTACTATGTCACAAACAAATACCCAAAAACCAGCAAGTTGTCTTTTTGGATTAGGTGAGCCTAATGATGCATATGCGCAATATTTTATTGGCGAGTCTTTTCTTAATCCACTCACTGATCCAGAAGAAACGCAATTTATTGCCAATGTTACGTTCGAGCCAGGTTGCCGCAACAATTGGCATATTCATCATGCGACAACGGGTGGCGGCCAAATTTTGCTCTGCACCGATGGGCGCGGTTGGTGTCAATTTTGGGAAGAAGAAGCACGGGAACTTCATCCAGGTGATGTCGTCTTTATTCCTGCTGGGGTAAAGCATTGGCACGGGGCTGCTTGCGATAGCTGGTTTTCTCATGTTGCCTTTGAGGCCCCTGGAACTGATTGCTCAAACGAATGGCTTGAGCCTGTTGATGATGCGCACTATGACGCTCTTCCTTAGAGTGTCATAGTGATTTTTGTAAGGACGTATAGCACTCAAGCATCACAAGAGTGGGTTTTTGCATACCCACTCTTATTATAGAAAGGATTAATTATGACTATCAAACAAACAGCTGGGCATGACCAACTCGGAATGTTTGCTCCTCAATTTGCCGAACTTAATGATGATGTGTTGTTTGGCCAAGTTTGGAATGATCAGACTCTTGATCCTAAGATGCGCTCTATGGTAACCGTTACTACCCTTGTTGCTAAAGGATTGGTTGATCAATCGTTCGAGCATCACATGGCTTTTGCTAAAGCAAATGGTGTTTCTGCCAAAGAGATGGCAGCATTGCTTACGCATGTTGCGTTTTATGCTGGTTGGCCTAATGCATGGGCAGCCTTTCGTGTTGCGAAGGAAGTTTACGACGACTAACTATGCACGGTTATGTGCATGCCGTCCCCCTAGCGTTTCGCCTCTCTCCTGCCTATTGGGCTTTAAGTTTTCTACAATGAATTTTCCTCATGAAATTTTATTGCAGGACATGTTTTATGCTCTAATGATGTTCTGTCTAAGCTATCCGATTGGCTCTATCAATAAAGGAGAGAGGGAGCGCGCACGTGGCAAAACTAGGGATAATTATTGCAAATACGGGCTCTCCTTCAGCAGCAAGTCCCGAAGCAGTTAAGTCTTATCTTGCGGAATTCTTGACCGATAAGCATATCATGCCCATGAATCCTCTCATGTGGAAACTGCTTCTCAATACGGTCATTCTTCCTGCGCGATCTAAAGCTTCAGCGCAAAAATATGCTTCTATTTGGACAGAGCAAGGCTCTCCTCTTACGGTGATTATGGCGTCCCTTGCGCAAAAACTTGAAGCGGCCTTAGGTAAACAAGGATATGACGTGCGGGTTGTTCCCGCTGCAAGCTATGGATCTCCCTCTCTTGGTGAGGCATTATCTACGTGCGTTCATGCTGGATGTAGTGAGATTGTAGTAGTGCCACTCTATCCGCAGAGCGCTTTTTCAACAACAAAGGTAGTGGAAGATCGGGCGTATGCTGCATGGGAAAGCATGCAAACAACCCTTTTGCTTCCTGAGGCACCTGTGTCGACAACGCTTCATATTACGAGCGCTTATAGCACCAACTCCTGTTATTTACAGGCATTGGTACATACCATTCAAGCGGTTGGTTTTGGTAGTGAACCCCACGATAAACTTCTTTTTGCTTTTCATTCGGTGCCGCTTTGCAATATCAATGAAGGTGATACCTACGATGCCCAGGTAAGAGAAACAACACACGCTCTTGCGCATATGTTAGATATTGCCCCAAGCGATTGGGCTCTTGGTTTTCAGTGTCGCTTTGATCGTGCGCGGACATGGTTGAGCCCTTTTGTGTCTGAAGCCATTGAGAATCTTAAAGCGCAGGGTCCTATTGGTAGACTTTTTGTGATTGCTCCAAACTTTTCTGTTGACTGTCTTGAGACACTCTATGATATCGATCTTGAGTTACGTGAGGAATATAAGGGGGATCTCATTTATATTCCTTGTCTTAACGATTCTGAAAACCAGGTAGCGCTTCTGATTGATCATCTTAGTGACTATTTAAGCGATTGATCATTGTGGCGCTATCGCGCCTATGTTTTAAACGTGACGATATCTTTCAATCTTTAGATCGTTTGTCATGGTGTAATAAAACTTAAGCTATCTATTGTTCTCGTGGGTATGGCGCAAAGACCATTGCAGCCCTATGGCTTTTAAGAGGTCTTGCGGTGTGGCGCCTAGATCATGAGTGATATGCGATGTGAATACCTCATGAGGTCATGCAAGGGTGGTATGAGAAAAGGAGCGTGCATTCGTGACTGATGGTTTGCGAACAGTTGCCTATAATGCTGATCTTGGCCTTGAAGCATTCCGGTTCGGTGGCTTTGATAAACCGTTCCCTAATCACTTTCATGACCATTATGTCTTTGGTTTTGTTAAACACGGAGCGCGCAAGCTTGTGTGTAAGGGAGTATCGTGCCAAGCACAGGCGGGAGATCTCTTGCTCTTTAATCCTGGGGAAGTGCACGGATGTGTCCAAGTAGGCGATGAACCCTTAGAGTATTGGGGTATTAATATAACTAAAGAGTCTATGAGGTGTGCCATAGCAGAGGTGGCAAATACGGCAAAGCTTCCGATGTTTTTTTCTGCAGTGGTCGCTGATACCGAGGCTATAGAATTGTTTTGCTCATTGCATTGTGCCGTCATGAGTGCGTCGCAAGAATTTGATTGCGAACAGGATTTTCTTTTACTGATCGATCATCTTCTTTCTCACTATGGCGATCTTCCTCATGATGATGCTAAAAGAGAAGTGCATCCTACGTGGCATCAGGTGGTGGAGCAAGCGTGCATGTTTATGCAAGCGCATTATAGCGAGCACATCACGCTTGATACTCTCTGTGACCAGGTTAATGTGGGAAAATCAACACTCATTCGTGCGTTTATAAAAGAAAAGGGGATTACTCCTTATTTATATGTAGAGAGCATTCGTATTGAACGGGCGCGAGCCCTTCTTGAGGAGGGAGTGACGCTTGTGGATACTGCTGCTCGTACGGGGTTTGCTGACCAGAGCCATTTCTCTCATTATTTTAAGCGCATTACTGGACTTACTCCTGGGGCCTATCGTGCCCTTTTTGTAGATGATAGAACCGCGCATAAACACGAAAAGGATTCACATAAACACGATGAGATATCGAATAAACGCGCGATGACTAGGGACTGTTTGGCAAGAAAGGATTACGCGTGAGTCGTGCGCAAAGCATAAACATCATAACGCTTGGACACTGCGCCGCAATCCTTACTATCACAATTTGGGGTACTACTTTCATTTCAACAAAGGTGCTCTTAGGGTATATGTCACCTGTTGCTATTCTTGTTTGTCGTTTTGCACTCGGATTTATTGCATTGCTTATCGTACGTCCCAAGCGTCTGAAGCGTCTTACTATCAAACAAGAGATAATGCTTGTATCTGCAGGCGTAACGGGTGTGTTTGGTTATTATCTTCTTGAAAACGTAGCACTCACCTATACCATGGCATCTAATGTGGGTGTCATTGATGCTGCAGCACCGTTCTTTGTAGCGCTTTTGGCTTGCGTGGTGTTCAAAACCAAACATCCTCCTGTGCGGTTTTTTCTCGGTTTTGTCGTGGCGATGGTGGGGATTTGCCTTATTAGTTTTAATGGACAAGCGTTTTCGTTCAACCCCTTAGGTGATGTACTTGCTGTAGGTGCAGCTTTTGTTTGGGCGGTTTATTCTCTTATTACCAAGCAGATTAGTACATGGGGATGTGATGTGATACTAACGACGCGCAGAATATTCTTTTATGGACTTGCATGTATGGTTCCCTGTTCACTTTTTCTTGGGTTTGAGGTTGATGTATCGCTTATTGCCAATCCTCTCGTAGTAGGAAACATGCTCTTTTTAGGATTAGGTGCTTCTGCGCTCTGTTTTGTTACTTGGAATTTTGCGGTTGCTACCATTGGGGCAGTAAAGACAAGTATTTACATTTATCTTGTGCCAGTAATTACTGTGATTACTGCTGTGATTGTATTAGCAGAACCTATCACGCTTCTTGCAAGTATAGGAGTAATTCTTACCTTGTTGGGTTTGATACTCTCTCAAAATCTCCCATCGCGCCGCGTGTGTTTGCCGTCTACAACGAGAGCGACAACGCAACAAATCCAATCGTCACAAGAACAAATGCAGCAAGGATTATCCAAATAAGAGGGCGACCAAAGTTGACTGTCCAGCCAATGCCAAAACGCTCGGGCAAAAAGAGGCTTGCATCTTCCGGATTCCAGTAGAAAATTCCAAGCTTCCAATAACGGTCATCGTCTTTTGCCATAGTGGTCGGTTCATTCATGCGTGCAAGAAGTCGTGATCCATTCTGACCATATACGATGGATACGGCACATGAGGCAACCACAATAATCATTACCAAGATCAATACAGGACCCACCATATCCTGTATGCGAATGGCGCCAATTAAGGTGAGTTCGATAAGAGGTCCTAAAAACGAGAGCAGGGTACCCATAGTAACAATAAGGATGCTTTGGGCGCGTGCAAACGATCCATACGCCCAAGCACTTAAAGTAGGACGCGATGCGTCAATGCCACGTTTGGATCGTACGATTGTCCAGTGAGAAAACACCATACAGAGGCTAACAAACAACACGACAATTGCTGGAAACGCAGCAACGAGGGGTGATTTCTCTGCTGTTGTGGTAACGGCACCTGAAAAATCAATTTGAAGCGGAATGACATTAGGCATAGCAGGATAACTAATAACTGCCATTGCTATGGTAATGATGCCTGCAGGCAAAAAGAGTAAATCCCATTTGAGTGAAATAGGTTTTGGTGCGGGTTCTTCACCTACAAAACTTGTAGTTTGTTGTGTTAGTGCATGCCATCCTTGTTCTTTTTTATAGCGTTGTACTTTACGACGAAACGCGAGCATAAGTATATAACCGCCCACGGCTAACAGCAGCGTGGAAATGATGATACAAATGATAAAGCCCTGTTCTAAATTGCTCGTAAGCAAAAACACCGCAAGTATGGTTAAGAGTAGTGTCACGCTCAGGGTGATTGCACAAAAGACACGTTTGAGGTGTATAAGATACGGATCACGTGCGGCAGAGTCTGGAATAGTCACCGTAAAACATTCATGTTTAGGCATAAGATAGGGCGTAATTGCCATCAAGATGCCAACGATTGGCACGAGTGTTATGAGCAAGCCGAGTACGGCGATGCTTTCAAAACTGGCGGTATTCATGCTGACTCCGTTTCTCTATGGCGTCTGTCTTAGTTGGGTGTATTCCAGATGCGGTCTGCTTGTTGGTGTATGAGCGTCAAAAAATCTTGTTGACTTGCTCCGCTTGCGCGATATGCCAGTGCAAGCCTAAAGAGATCCTCTTCAAGTCCGCGACGCGTTTGCTCTTGTTTGTCTTGACGATGGGCATCATCGGGATGAGCGATTACGGCGCCTGCGCGCCCCCGCATGATGACATAGCCTTCATCCCGTAAAACCGCATAGGCTTTATTAACGGTATGAAGGTTGATACCAAGATCGCTTGCGAGCATGCGTACTGATGGCAATGAAGTGCCTGGTTCCAGTTCTCCCGTAGCGATACCTGCAATAATCTGGTTGTAGATTTGCTGGTAGAGCGGATCTGATGATGTGTGGTCAATAGTGATGATCATAGGGGTGTACTCTTTGCGTAACGTTTATAGTGGTAGCAGTCATATGAGTGTGACTACCGTAATTATGCCATAAATGTTCTATTTGTTCTATAACAAATAGAACATTTATAAGAAAATGCAATAGTGTTTTGGCGACCCCGTAATCTATCGTTAGTATCTTTATATCCAGAGTTGGTGTATAACCATGAGCATGAAAACAAACACGCAAGCACATACAAAAACACCCAATCCAGTCTATGAAGCATTTATCTTTGATCTTGATGGCACACTTATCGATTCTTTGCCTGATCTTGTTGTAGTGACCAACAAAGCGCTTTCTCAGATGAATTTTCCGTTACGAAGCCGCGATGAGATTTTGTCCTATGTTGGTAACGGTGCTTTTGAATTAATGCGTAAAGCCTGTCCTCATGGTGTTGATCCTGAGACGGTTACACAGGCGTTTACGTTATTTAAATCACTCTATGGGGAATATGGTCTATCTCTTACCAAGCCGTATGACGGTGTACTTGAAGTATTGAGGTACCTTCATAAACAGGGTAAAAAGACAGCGATTCTTTCTAATAAGTTTGAAAACGGTGTACATGATGTTGTAAAGCACTGTTTTGATTCAGTAGAGCCTAACCTTATTGACATTGCTCATGGAGAGCGCGAATCAGAAGGTATTCCTCGCAAGCCTGATCCAGCGGGGCTTATTCTCATGACAGAAGAACTTGGTATTGAGCCTAAAAACTGTATCTATTTCGGTGATTCAGCTGGAGATATTGCTTGTGCACAAGCTGCAGGTATTTTTGCCGTAGGGTGTACGTGGGGATATCAACCCAAAGAAGCGCTTATACAAGCAAAAGCCGATGTATGTATTAATACACCGGCTCACATTACTGATTTTATATAACTCGCATGAGTTTCGTATAAGTTGCTTTGAGTATGACTTACTTTGAGTATGACTTACTTTGCGAAGAGGAATTCTAGTTTTCGTATCCGTTAGGATTGTTTGATTGCCAGCGCCAAGCATCTTCACACATACGAGCAAGATCGTATTGAGCAATCCAGTTAAGTTCAGTAGCTGCTTTTTCGCAAGAAGCGTAGTTGGTGGCAATGTCGCCAGGTCTACGGGGGCAAATTTTATAGGGGAGTTCTTTGCCGCACGCTTTCTCGAAAGCATGGATAACATCAAGCACGCTTGAGCCCGTTCCCGTTCCCAAATTAAAAATTGCAACACCTCTTCGTGTTCCATCGGCCATAGCTTCACCAGGCAAAGAACCGCAGTCGAGAGCTTTGCCGGTGCCCACTTTGCCACTCATGAATTCAAGTGCCTGGACATGTCCTCGTGCAAGATCGACAACATGAATATAATCACGTACACCAGTTCCGTCTGGAGTAGGGTAGTCATCGCCAAATACTTGGATACATTCAAGCTTGCCTACAGCAACTTGTGAAACGTAAGGAAGTAGGTTATTGGGGATGTCTTTAGGGTCCTCGCCAATACGTCCGGATTCGTGTGCACCTATAGGATTGAAATAGCGCAGCAACACGACGTTATATTCATCATCTGCTTTATAGAGGTCAGTTAAAATGCGCTCAAGCATGGATTTGGTTTCGCCATAAGGATTGGTAGATTCATGTTTGGGGCACGCTTCAGTAATGGGGATCATTTCAGGTTCACCATAAACCGTGGCAGATGAGGAGAAAATTATATTCTTTACATCATGATTACGGGCAACATCAAAGAGCACCAGCGATCCAGCAACATTATTCCAGTAATATTCGAGTGGTTTTTGGGTAGACTCACCAACTGCTTTAAAGCCTGCAAAGTGAATAATGGCATCAATAGAATACGTGGAAAAAATAGCGTCAAGTGCATCACGGTCAAGGATGTTTGCCTCTATAAAAACAAGCCGATCGTCTTCTACGCCAGTAATTTCTCGAATGCGCTCAATAGCAACAGGAGACGAATTGGAGAGGTCATCAACAATAACAACACGATAACCTTGTTCAAGTAGTTCTACGCAGGTATGACTGCCAATAAAGCCAGCGCCACCAGCAACAAGAATAGTTAAATCAGAATGTGGGGCTGCGAGAGATTTGTTAGCCATGCCACCATCCTTTCTTGATTTGGTCATGCAAGAAGAGCATGAGAGTTATAAAAGCGCAAACAGGTTTGGTTCATAATTAACCGCAGGGGTGCTTGTTCCTTGCGCTGAACGATTGCGATTATACCGCTAGAGCGCCCCGAGTGTTTCTTTAAGTATATGCCATGCTTGTTGTTTGCCCACAGGGGTAGTCAAAAGAAACACAAGATCAGTAAAGCAGGCACAAGGACGTACTAAAAGTGTAGTGCTGGTGTTGAGTGTGAGCGGAGAGCGATACGCGTGGCTGCAGGCTTGTACGGAAAGCTCATCGCATATAATTAAAGCGAGAGGATCAATAGCTTCTATAACAGTAAGCAATTCTTTGTCAGCAAGCGTAAGAGAAGATCGTGTTGGGCTAACCTCATCGGCCTGGTTTATGTTATGTGCGCATGTTGTTTCACGTGAAATCCAGGCAATGTCTTCAGACGAAAAATTAAAACGCTGGGCAGAAGAAATTATTGCGGTTCGCAAAAGGGGGTTTATTAGTGTTTCTGTTGTGGTGGCAACTACGCTAAGCGCGCCTGGCCGTGGGTTGTCTACAAAAGCTTCATAGGGTGCCAGTGCTTGCATGCAGATTTGTTCATAGGGATTGTCTAAGGAATATGCTGATTTTGTTTGAGTCATGCGCTCATTGTAGCGCACTATCTTTACTATGTCGGTGGTGTGTGGCGTGCGGGGAGCGGAAAGCAGTGCTACAAACTTATAGTTTTTTAACACCGTTAACCAAATTAGCTCGCGCAAGAGAGATTTGGTGTCCATACTGTACGTACGAGAACAAGAGCGTCTTTTGTGCGTAGTAAATTTTGATCAAAAGTATTTTAGCGTGCGTACATAAGAAAAGCTCTATTACCTATACCTATATAAGGAGGCGCCACATGTGTACTAATGGCGTAAACGCAACACAGTTCAAAATGATGCTTGAGCAAATGGATGATCAAATTGCTCTTAACCGTCGTTGGACGCATAAACTCTATCATAGTGCAGACGACAATTCATATGAGCAAACAGCTCGTTGTTTGCGTGAAGTACAGACCTTGCTTGATGATGCTCGTGCGCTACTCACTGATGCTCAGGATGCGTTTGATAAAGATACTGAAAACCTTTCAGGTGTAACGGTTAACTTGGTTTAAGGCGTGTAATTATGGCACATGATTTAATGCGCTTTTCTGTTGCCATGCCAGAGAGCCTTCTGGTGGAATTTGATCATTTGGTTGCTCGCCGAGGACTCGCAAAAAATCGTTCTGAGGTTATTCGCGATCTTGTGCGTGATGCGTTGGTTGAGTCAGAATGCGCAACGCCAGGGCGTTTGGTTATGGGAACACTCACTATTGTGTATAACCATCATGCTAATGACTTACAGGAAAAGCTTCACCATATTCAGCATCAGTATCTTGATCTTGTTATTACCAGTGTTCATGTTCATGTTGATGAAGATAACTGTATGGAAGTGATTATCCTTAAAGGAGAAACTGGTGTTGTACAAGATGTCGCCAATATGATTTTGGGGACTAAAGGCGTCAAAACAGGCAAGCTCGTGATGACAACAACGGGCGCATATATTTAGAAGATAGTGCTCCCTCATCAGTTCTCATCGTTCATAGGAACGTAAAAACAGTTTGGAAGGAACCCTCATGGATGAAACAGTGTTGCTGGGTCATGGCTCAGGTGGCACCATGATGAAACGAATCATCGACCAGGTGTTTTTTGAGGCCTATGGCTCTGATGAGCTTTTGAAAGGCGATGATGCAGCCACTTTGCCTGCCCCAGCGCCCGGCGAGCGCATTGCTTTTTCAACGGATAGCTTTGTGGTTACCCCTCACTTCTTCCCTGGCGGTGATATTGGTCGTTTGGCAATTTGCGGAACCGTAAACGATGTTGCTACTTCAGGTGCTCGTCCACAATTTCTCTCATGCGGCTTTGTGCTTGAAGAGGGATTTCCTATGGAGGATTTGCGTCGTATTTGCGCTACTATGGCAGAAGTGGCACAAGAAGCGGGCGTCCGCATTGTGACAGGAGATACCAAAGTAGTTAATCGTGGTCATGGCGATGGGATTTTCATTAACACCTCTGGGATCGGTTATCTAGCGCCCGGTATTGATCTGTCGGGCGCATATTGCAAGCCGGGAGATAAAGTTCTCGTAAGCGGAACATTAGGTGATCATGGCATCACTATTATGAGTTGCCGTGAGGAACTTTCTTTTACAGCAGATATTGCAACTGATGCTGCTCCGCTCAACCATCTTATTCAAAACGTGCTTGCCGCTGCGCCTCACACGCGTTGTTTTAGAGACCCAACGCGCGGTGGTCTTGCTTCTACGCTTCATGAGCTTGCAGATCAATCAGAAGTCGATGTTGTCATTGAAGAGGCGGCTGTTCCTGTCAAGGACGCAGTACGTGGTGCGTGCGAAATGCTTGGATACGACATCTATCAAGTAGCAAATGAAGGTAAGATGGTATGTGTTGTCCCTGCTGATGAAGCGCAAGCGGCACTTGAAGCTATGCGGTCAACTCAATACGGTACTGATGCTGCTCTTATTGGAGAAATAGAGCAAAAGCCCGCAGATCGCGATCCGCGTGTAAGCTTGCGAACGGGATTTGGCTCTTTGCGTATTATGGATATGTTAGTAGGAGAACAATTGCCGCGTATTTGTTAGCAAGCAAATACGCGGCAATCATGCGTTTCAAAAGGCCGCTTATGTGATGTATGCCTGCGCATGTGACCATCGGCGTGGCCTATCGCGCACGTATAATAAAAAGTGCTTGCAATTATGGAGGAGTTTGGTAAGTTTTCGCACAGGGAAATTAAGCAAAAACGCGTGTGCAATCCCTTCGAGAAGATGATAGAAAGAGGTACCTACCATGGCACATCCTGTAATTGTTGAAGATGAATGCATTGGATGCGGCATCTGTGTTGACGCTTGCCCTCAAGGTGTTTTGGAAGTTGTTGACGGTATTGCAGAAGTTGTTAATGAAGATGCATGCATCGCTTGTGGTGATTGTGTAGAAGAATGCCCCATGGGTGCAATTCCTGAGGTTGTTGAAGATTAAATAACAGCGCAGTAACCATCTCTTAATACAAAAGTAAAAGGCGGGATACCCCGCCTTTTTTTGTGCTAAAAAAAGAAATGTGCCATCGCTTGAGAAAGTACGAACACTAATCATTCATGTGTATAAAGCCCGAATATACTCATAGTGATGATTAAAGTATGTACCGATGGCACGATCTCATTGTAACGAGCGTTTTTGTAATGTGCAACTATTGACTTTTGTTATGAGAGGAAAAATTTAATTTATCTAAATAACCAGTTTAGATAAAAACAATGCGGAGTAACTAATGAGATTTCTTATTAACGGGTCATTCATAATGATTTATATAAACCATTTGAATGAAATCATAACCATACCTATGTTTCTCAGTCATTATGTCAGTTTTTGATAGAGGCCATCACAATACCTACATAATTGAGTTTAGGAAACTTGACAATGATTGACTTAGATTATAGTATGGTCGATGTCGTAATAGGTCTACTGCAAAGAGACTTATGCACATTACTATGGGTGTAACAAGCTCGAGATCAGTGGTTTTGAATCCGCCTGCAAGGGTGTCAGTTTTATATAAACCGGATTCTTGCATGCGGAATTCATCTCCATAGATGAGCTGTAATGAAAGGAAGCAAACAAATGCCAAAGATTATCGGAATTGACTTGGGCACTACTAACTCAGCTGTAGCAGTTATGGAAGGTGCTGAGCCAGAAATTCTTGTCAACGCAGAAGGCGATCGTACAACCCCTTCCGTTGTTGGCTTTGCAAAAGACAATGAGCGCACTGTTGGTAAAGCAGCAAAGAATAAAGCTGTTACCAATCCTGAGAACACAGTTGCCTCTGTAAAGCGCTTTATTGGCCGTTCTTACAATGAAACTGCCGAAGAGCAAAAAACTGTTTCTTACAATGTAAAGAACGGTAACGGTGGTCGTGCTGTTGTAGCAATTGATGAGCGCGACTATATGCCAGAAGAAATTTCTGCAATGGTGTTGCAGAAGTTGAAGGCTGATGCTGAGAAGCGTGTTGGTGAGCCTATTACACAAGCTGTAATTACGGTTCCTGCATACTTTAATGATGCTCAGCGTCAAGCAACTAAAGACGCCGGCAAAATTGCAGGATTAGACGTTTTACGTATCATCAATGAGCCTACTGCAGCTGCTCTTGCTTATGGCCTTGATAAGACTAACAAAGATGAAAAGGTTTTGGTCTTTGACTTAGGCGGCGGTACGTTTGACGTTTCCGTTCTTGAACTTGGTGACGGTGTATTTGAGGTTAACTCTACTGCCGGTGATAACCACTTAGGCGGCGACGACTGGGATCAGCGTATTATCGACTGGATTGCTGATAAGTTCCAGGCCGACAATGGAATTGATTTGCGTCAGGACAAGATGGCAATGCAGCGTTTGAAGGAAGCTGCTGAGAAAGCAAAGATGGAGCTCTCTTCTACTACGCAGACCAATATTAACCTCCCCTTCATTTCTGCTGGTTCTGCTGGTCCACTTCATTTGGACTACACGTTAACGCGTGCAGAGTTTGAGCGTATCACCAAAGACTTGCTCGATCGTTGCAAGTTACCTGTTGAGCAGGCTTTGAAAGATGCAGGTCTTTCAAATGGTGATATTGATCAAGTTATCTTGGTTGGCGGTTCAACTCGTATGCCAGCAGTACAGGAATTGGTTGAGAAAATCACTGGCAAGAAGCCAAACATGTCAGTAAATCCTGATGAGGTAGTTGCAATGGGTGCAGCTGTTCAGGGTGGCGTTTTAGCAGGCGATGTTGAGGGTATTTTGTTGCTCGACGTAACACCATTGTCCTTGGGTGTTGAAACCATGGGCGGCGTTATGACCAAGATGATTGAGCGCAATACCACCATTCCTACTCGCAAGACTGAAATCTACTCTACTGCAGCTGATAATCAGACTTCAGTTGAAATTCACGTACTCCAAGGTGAGCGTGAGATGGCAGCTGGCAACAAGACCTTAGGCAAGTTCCAGTTGACTGGTATCCCAGCAGCACGTCGTGGTATGCCACAAATTGAAGTTACCTTTGATATTGACGCTAACGGTATTGTTAATGTTTCTGCAAAGGACTTGGGAACTGGCAAGCAACAGCAGATCACCATTTCAGGCTCCACTGCATTGACTGATGATGAAGTAGATCGCATGGTTCGTGACGCTGAGGCACATGCTGAAGAGGACAGCTTGCGCAAGCAAGAAGTTGAGGCTCGCAACAACTGTGATTCCTTAATCAACGCTACCGAGACCACGTTAGGTGAAGTTGCTGACAAGGTAACCCCTGATGTTAAGCAGCAGACTGAGGACGCTATTGCTCAGGCACGCACCGCACTTGAGGGAACTGACATTGAAGCAATCAAGAGCGCAACTGAAGCTTTGCAGCAGGCAGGCTACAAGTTGGCTGAGATTGTTTACTCAACCGAGGGTGCTCAGGCAGGAGACGCAGCAACTACTGCTGAGTCAACTCCTGCAGAAGACACCATCGAGGCTGACTACGAAGAAGTCGACGACGAGAACCAGGAGAAATAATCATGACTGCTCCCAAAGACACACGGGACGATCAGACCAATCCTGAAGACGTTGTCGATGCCGAAATCTTAGATGATGAAGAGCTCGAATTAGACGATGCGGTCAATGGAGAAGATGGTGAAGATATCACCAATCCAGAGATGGCAGAGAAAAATGATGCCGAATCGGCTGCCCAACGGGCAGCCGAGTGGCAGGACAAGTACATGCGTCTTCATGCGGAGTGGGATACCTATCGCCGTCGTATGAACGAACAGCGCGAGGAAGAGAAACTGCGCGCAGCAGAAAAACTTGTTGAACAACTCATTCCTGTCATGGATGACTTTGAGCGTACGATTGATTATGCCACCACTAATGGCGAGACTGGTTTGCTTAGCGGAGTCGAGGCCGTTCATACCAAGCTTGCTCAGGTACTCACTAAAGAGGGTGTAGTCATTATCGATCCTGCGGGAGAAGCCTATGACGCACTTGAAGCTCAGGCAGTCGGCACGGTTGATGATCCAAGTGTTCCCGATGAGACGGTCGCTGAGGTTTATCAAAAGGGATATCGCATGGGCAACAAAGTGATTCGTCCCGCCATGGTAACGATTACCGTCGGTGGTCCGAAGCGCGAAGTTCCCGATGCGGAGTAAGCGGGCCGTGCGACAAGATGTTTCACACAGCAGATAGGCGGGCGATACGATTTTGCCCGCCTATCGTTTGAAAGGCGTATGTCGTGCGATGAGTTACCGGAGTGGTTTTTTCGGTAATTCATCACACGACATCGAAACTTCAATAATTAAACAATTCACTTATTGAAGTAGTCGGTAACGAGACGAGAAATTAAGAGATTAGAACGTAAGTCAAAAGACAGATGAAAGAGAGGTGGAACGAATGGCATCCACACCTGATTATTATAAAACGCTAGGCGTTCCACGGGACGCAACCGCTGATCAAATCAAGAAGGCATTCCGCAAATTGGCTCGTACCCATCATCCTGATGCAGGTGGTGATGAGACCAAGTTTAAAGAAATTAATGAGGCCTATGAGGTTTTGAGTGATGAGGAAAAGCGCAAGCTCTATGACCAATATGGCACGGCGAATGCGCATGAGATTCCACAAGGCTGGGGTGCATCCGGTGGTAATCCCTTTGGCGGTCAGGCCTATTACACTAACGTTAATGGTGCTGACTTCCAAGGTGCAGATTTTGGAGGCTTTAGTTGGTCTGACATTCTCGACTCTATTCGCCATGGCGAAGGAGCGTTTGGAGGAAACTGGAGCGGCGCACAACAGCAACCACGCGCAACGCAGGGAGATGATAAGACCGTAACGCTGAATGTTACGTTTGATGAGGCATTTAAGGGTTGTGAAAAATCAATCAAAGTGCGCTTGAGTGGATCTAATGAAACCAACACGTATCCTATTAAAGTGCCTGCAGGGGCAACGGAAGGTTCCCGTATTCGCCTCAAGGGTAAAGGCGGTGCTGGAACTAACGGTGGTAAACCAGGAGATTTGCTCGTCAAAATTCATATCGAAGAGCATCCGCTTTATCGCCGTGAGAAAGCTGATGTGTATATGGATGTTCCTGTCACTATGGCAGAAGCAGCTCTTGGTACCAGCCTTGTTGTGCCTACGCCTGATGGAAAAAAGGTGCGTGTCAAGATTCCTGCAGGAACTCAAAATGGCAAAAAACTCACCCTCAAAGGTAAAGGTGCTCCAAGACGCGGCAAAGATGCAACAGGAAATGGCAACTTGTACCTGGTAATTGAGGTAGAAGTTCCAACTGAATTGACCGAAGAGCAAAAAGAAGCATTGGAAGCTTTCCAAGCAACCATGCCTGAGACAGTAAGGAATTGGTAATGAACGATCGCAATCGCCCACTCTATATGATTAGTGTGGCTGCGGAGCTTGCTGGCGTTCACCCTCAAACCTTGCGTATTTATGAGCAGAAAGGTTTGGTGTCACCGCAGCGAACTCGTGGCAACACGCGAATGTATTCGCAAGCAGACATTGACAGACTGCAACTAATTAATGAATTGACCAGCGAGGGCATCAATCTTGCTGGCGTGATACGGATTTTGGATTTAGAAAGTAGATTAGAGGATTCTGAGCGAGAGGTTGCCTCTCTTCATAATCGCGTAAGGCGTCTTGCCGATAGGGTACAGGAATTGGAAAGCCGTGAGACCAATGTAAAAACCATGATCTCTACCTGTACTGCTATTGAGCTTAGACACAGACCACAACTTTCTTAAGAGAAACAGCTAAGTGAGGTAATACAAGATGAGACTCGACAAATTGGCTGTCACCGCTCAAGAGGCTTTGCAAAGCGCAATGAGTATTGCTTCAGAGCGTGATGCAGGATCGGTGGAGCCACTCGATTTGCTTGATGCGCTTTTAACATCAGGCGAAAACAACATGAAAGCAATTATTACGCGTATTGGCGCAGATCCACAGGCGTTGCGTCATCGCGTTGAAGAACGTATGAAAAACTTACCCAAGGTAACCAATCCAATGGGTGCGGCAATGGGTATTGATATGCCCATCCCGAGTAATGATCTTCTTAAAGTGCTTGATAATGCCGTCAAAATTGCTGAATCTTTGGGGGATGCATTTGCAACAAGTGAGCATCTCTTAATTGCGCTTTCAGAGGACAAAAGTGATGCTGGACGCATCTTAAATGATGCTGGTATTAATCGTAAAAATATTGAAGCAGCCTATGAGGAATTAAGGGGGGATACGCGCGTGACTGACGCAACATCAAAAACGGAGTTTGAGGCATTAGAGCAATACGGGCAAAATCTTACCCAAGCAGCTCGCGAGGGTAAGCTTGATCCTGTTATTGGCCGCTCCGAAGAAATTAGACGTACTATTCAGGTACTTTCTCGTAGAACAAAAAACAATCCGGTTCTTATTGGTGAACCCGGTACGGGTAAAACAGCTATTGTTGAAGGACTCGCTCAGCGCATCGTTGCAGGAGATGTTCCATCAGCGTTGCTTGATCGTGAGGTAATTGCTCTCGATTTGCCTGCTATGCTTGCAGGCGCAAAATACCGTGGTGAATTTGAGGACAGACTCAAGGCAGTTTTGCGTGAGGTAAAAGACTCTGCGGGACAAATTATTTTGTTTATCGATGAGCTGCATACTATTGTTGGAGCAGGGTCATCGGGAGATTCTTCCATGGACGCTGGCAACATGCTCAAACCTGCGCTTGCTCGTGGCGAATTGCATGCTATTGGTGCAACAACGTTAGATGAGTATCGTAAGTATATTGAAAAGGACGCTGCTCTTGAACGTCGTTTCCAGCCAGTATTGGTTAGTGAGCCAACGGTCGAAGACACCATTGCTATTTTGCGTGGTTTAAAGGAAAAGTATGAGATCCATCATGGCGTGCGTATCACTGATCCTGCTATTGTTGCAGCGGCCGAGTTGTCCAATCGCTATATTACAGATCGTTTCTTGCCCGACAAAGCAATTGACTTGATGGATGAGGCGGCAAGTCGTCTCCGCATCGAGATTGACTCCATGCCTGAAGAGGTGGATATTGCTGAGCGCAAATTGACGCAGATGCAAATTGAAGAGCAAGCGTTAATGAAGGAAACAGACGTGCCTTCTCAGGAGCGCTTGGAGCAGTTGCGCAAAGACATTGCGGCTGCTAAAGAGGCGCTCGATGCGCACAAGGCTGAATGGAAAAATGAGAAAGATGTCATTGTTTCTGTTCAGAACATCAAGACTGAGATTGATCAGGCGCAGCTTGAAGAAGAGCGTGCCACGCGTGAGGGAGACTTATCGCATGCATCTGAATTGCGCTATGGTCGTATCCCTGAGTTGCAGCAGCAACTAAAAGAGGCGGAAGCGCTTTTGGAGGCTCGTCAAGCCGAGGGTGCAATCCTTAAAGAAGAGGTTACGGACGATGAGATCGCTGAAGTTGTATCAACGTGGACGGGTATTCCTGTTACCAAAATGATGCAGGGCGAGATGGAAAAGCTCATTGATCTTGAGGCTAAATTGCATGAGCGCGTTATTGGTCAAGATGGTGCAGTTGAGGCGGTAGCAGGCGCAATTCGCAGGAGCCGTGCAGGTCTTGCTGATCCTGATAAACCCATCGGATCCTTTATGTTCTTGGGTCCTACTGGTGTTGGTAAGACAGAACTTGCAAAAGCTTTGGCAGAGTATCTGTTTGACTCTGAGCGCGCTATGGTTCGTATTGACATGTCCGAGTACATGGAGAAGTTCAGTGTACAGCGCTTGATTGGTGCTCCTCCAGGATATGTAGGATATGACGAGGGCGGTCAGTTGACAGAAGCAGTGCGCCGCAAGCCCTACAGTGTTATTTTGCTTGATGAGATTGAAAAGGCACATCCTGATGTGTTCAATATTTTGCTGCAAGTACTTGATGATGGCCGTTTAACCGACGGACAAGGGCGCGTGGTATCGTTCAAGAATACGATCATTATTATGACTTCCAATGTTGGTAGCCAGTTTATTCGTGAGCGTGCTGCGTTTAAAAATGAGACCATGGGTGAGATGGTAGAGCAAATGGCTAATATGACACCAGAAGAGGTTGCTCATAAATTGGCTGACTTTACTAACTCAATCAATGATTCGCTTCGCGCAACCTTCCGTCCTGAGTTCTTGAATCGTATTGATGACATCATTACGTTTGATGAACTTTCTATTGCCGACATTGAGCCAATCGTTGATTTGCAGCTCAAAGATGTGTCTGATCGTTTGAAGGATAGGCATATCAACCTGTCAGTAAGCCCAGCAGCTATGGAACGTTTGGCAATCGATGGCTATGATCCTGTGTTCGGCGCTCGTCCGTTGAAGCGCTTGATTCAGCGTCAAGTGGTTGATCGCATCGCAAACGAGATCATCGCAGGCCATGTGATGAGTGGTGCTCAAGTTGTTGTTGATTTAGACGATGAGGGCAACTACGAAACCAAAATCTTTAATGAGGGTAATGTTGAACCTAAACCTGCTGATGAGTTATCGGCTGATGAGGCGCAAGCATTGCTCGATGAAGCTGATGAGATATTAGGTTCATTAGGTGATTAGGTTCATTGGCGTAAGCGCTAAAAAGAGCAAAAGAGCTAAAAGAGCCAGGAAGGTTCCAAGAAAGCTCAGAAAAGTATTCTAAAAAGAAACACCCCACGCTCGAAAAGAGACGTGGGGTGTTTTTATATACCGAGCTTCCATGCTATTCGAGGGTGATAGTACGGTGTAGCACCTTGGTCATAATAAGGTAATAGATAATACCTACGGCAATCCAGGCGACACCAATTATTTTTGCAGTGGTGTCCAGCGAAAGGAATACTGCAAGTGTGATAATGGTTCCCAAAAGCGGAAATATAAGCATACGCCAAGGATTACTATGATCCTTTTTCTTAATCCAGAACCAAACAATAACGCAGATATTAAGCAAGATATAGGTTGAAAGCGCGCCGAAGTTGACTACTTTTGCGAGATCTTCCATACCAATTGTGAGGAAGAAAGGAAGAAGTACGAGAGAAAGTATTGCTACAAAGGTGGTTGCCACAATAGGTACTTGGCGCTTTTCGTTAATTTTTGAAAGGGCAGAGGGCAAAGAACCACTTTTCCCCATTACGTAGAGAATTCGCGAAACAGAAACCATGCCAACAAGGCCGGTGAAAAGACCCTGAGCAAGAGCTACGGCAACAGCACATACAACGCCAAACCAAGTACCTCCTACTAATTCAGCAATGAGATAAAATCCGTTAGTTTCATTGCTACGACAAATTGCTCCTGACGGGTCGATACAGGTAGCTATATAGCAGGTAAGCGCAAAGATAATTACCAGCACAATTACCATAATAAGCATAGCGCGTGAGGGGCCATGATGTTCATCTTTTGCTTCATCGGTCAGTGTTGCAACGCAGCCAAATCCAACAAAAGAAAAGACCGCGAGTGATGCTGCTGCCAGCAATCCTGATGAGCTAAAGGTTTCAGGATTATAAATGGCAGTGAGTGAAAAACTTGATGTTGCAGGATGATTAATAATATAGACAATGCCAAAGACCATAAACATGACAAGCACAATAAGCTCAAAAACAAGAGCGACACGATTAACGAGCATGGTTGTTTTCATACCGCGTGAAGCGATGAAAAACACGACCGCTAAAAAGATTACACACCATCCCCAGACAGGAATTTGGGGAACGTAGTTATTGAGCGCTTCCGCTGCCATGGTAAATACCATATCGGGCGAACAGAGATACTGTAATAACATCAACCAGCCTGCAATAAAGCCAAGCGCCTTGCCGATTGATTTTGTGGTGTAGGTGTAGATGGATCCTGATGAAGGAAACGTGTTAATCATCATTCCAAAAGACAACACCGTAAAAATCATTGCTACAAACGCAACGATATAAGCAAGAGCAGGCATTCCTCCTGAAGCGTTTGATACGCCGCCAAAAAGGCTAAACGTTGCAATGGGTACCATAAAGATAAGTCCATAAATGACCATATCGAATACCGTGAGGTTGCGCTTAAAGCCTGATGAATTTTCTTGCGTTGATGGCGACGATGGGGTTGGTGTGATAGGTGTTGCTTTGTGAGTCATGGCATCTCACCCTTTTATACGTGTGCGATAAATCCTTGTTAGCGCGACATAAAAACTGATCGTGCTACTGAGAAAACTACCGTATTACAGGGATGTAATTTGATGACAATGGTTCTCTGTGGTCAAACGGTCATTTAGCAACCTATCTTCTGAGCTAGAGAGCGCTTTATTGATATGACCTCGCATGCTGTAGTCAAGAGGCAGCAAAAAATGTTTCTAGTAGGTTTCAATTTTGATGAGGAAAAACGTTTTTTAGAGCGTAAATGACTTTCTAGCAACAAGAGGTTTGCGAGGAGTTGTCTTTCCGTCGCTTTGAGCTTATGTCAGTTTTTCCTGTAATAGGATCAATACATGGTGAGATTCAGCAAGGACTGACTTTTTAGAAGAAACAAAAGTCTCTCATGATACTTCCTCTATTGCTAGAGTGCGGGCGCAGCAATTTGGATGGTTGCTCTCAAACCTGACGTAGTTTCGTTATTGAAGATAAAAAGGAAAGGGGTGAGAAAGATGAGTGCGGAAAAACAAGCATCGACATCGTCTGGAAAATCAGCAGTGAAAACACTTGGTTTCTTCGGATTTTTGCCATGACGGCATCGATGGTTATGACAGTGTATGCATATCCTAATTTTGCATCTTCTGGTCTCCATCTTATTTTCTTTCTCATATTAGGCGGCATTTTTTGGTTTCTTCCTGTTGCGTTAGTTGCTGCAGAGATGGCAACGGTTAAAGGATGGGAAGACGGCGGAATTTTCGGATGGGTTGGAAAAACTCTTGGAAAACGCTGGGGTTTTGCTGCATTGTTCTATCAGTGGTTCCAAATCACGGTAGGATTCGTAACCATGGCATTTTTCGTATTGGCAGCGATTTCGTTCATCGTAGGGTGGGATGCTTTATATGACAATCCACTCGTTATGTTTATCGGTGTTGCAATTATCGTTTGGGGATTAACCCTAACGCAGCTCGGTGGCACAAAGCTTACAGCACGTATTGCTAAGGTTGGCTTTTTCGGTGGCGTATTGATCCCTGCAGTTATTTTGTTAATTGGTTTGGTTGCTTATCTTGCAACCGGTGGCATTTCTCAAATCGACTTTGATACCTCAGTAAGCGGTTTTGTTCCAGATTTTACTCAGGTAAGCACGCTTGTTATCTTTGCTTCATTCATCCTTGCATTTGCTGGTGTTGAGGCAAGCGCCTCGCATGTTAACGAGCTGAAAAATCCTGGCAAAATCTATCCAATGGTTATGCTTGTCTTGTGCGTATTGACTATCGTTCTTGATACATTAGGTGGTCTTGCTGTTGCAATGACGATGACCCAGGCACAGCTTGATGCTAACTTATCTACGGGTGTTATCGTAGCGTTCTCAAATATCTTTGACGCACATTTCCATTGTGGATGGCTCGTATACGTTATTGCATTCTTGTTAGCTGCAGGCGTTTTGGCTGAGATTTCATCTTGGATTGTTGGTCCTTCTCGTGCATTGCTCGAAACTGCTAAAGAGGGCATTATTCCTAAGAGTTTTGCAAAGACCAATAAGCACGGTGTATCCGTAAAAACCGTTGTTGTACAAGGTGTTATTGTTACTATTTGGGACGCTGTATTGTGTGGATCTATGGCACTTTCAGGTGGCTCTGGATCTTCCATTTCTTACTTGACCGCGGTTGGTCTTACGGTAGTTATTTACCTCGTAGGCTACATCCTGTTCTTCTTGGCATACTTCAAGTTAGTGCTCAAGGACAAGGATAAGCCTCGCGTGTTCCAGATCTTTGGTGGCACGGTTGGAAAATGCATCGTTGCAGGATGTGGACTTTTGTTAACCGTCTTTGCTTTGATTGTATCGTTCTTCCCACCAAGTCAGCTTACGACACAAGCAGGTACGGTCTACGTTATTACCTTGCTCGTTTGTTGGGCAATTTCGGTAGCAATCCCGTTTGTCATTTATGGATTGCGCAAACATTGGGACGGTAATGGTGCAACGCTTGCACAGGCGAGCGCAAGCGCATCAGCTCCTTCTCTTTCAGATAAACAAACAACACAGTCTTCCCAAGCAAGTACATCTCAGGAAGCGGCTCCGGTTGCCGCAGCGTCACCAGCAGCTACTTCAAGTGATGGCGGGAACTCACAAAAGGAGGATGACGATCGCAAGCAGTAGTAAGGAAACTATTTCAAACAGCTGATGAGTTTTTGGTTGGGGACCTAAAGCGCAAAGCTGATCACACGGTATAAAGCATCAAGCAAAACTTAACTAAGGGGAAGTTTTGAAAAAAGGAGAAGGATTGTTATGACTATCAAAGATGCAAAACTTGTTACGACAGAAGAACTTGGTGAGATGGATGCCCAGACCTCATATTTAAGCCCAATTTTTGGCAGCTATGCTTCTGATGTAGAAATGCCAGAAACTAAGCTTAACCATGATCCTATCGAGCCTCGTATCGCAAGTGAAATTATTCGTGAATATATTGGTACTGAAGGTAATGCGCATCAGAACCTCTGCACATTTGTTCAGACTTATATGGAGCCTGAGGCTGCAGAGCTTATGAAAGAGACTCTTGATAAGAATGCTATCGACAAGGATGAGTATCCTATGACAGCAGATCTTGAGAATCGTTGCGTAAAGATTATTCAAGATTTATGGCACGCTGATCAGAACGAAGAGCCTATGGGTACTTCAACCGTTGGTTCATCTGAGGCTTGTATGTTGGGTGGCTTAGCAGCACTGTTCCGTTGGAAGGCACTTGCCAAGGAAGCTGGCATCGACATCTATAGTTCACATAGACCAAACCTGGTTATCACCTCAGGTTATCAGGTCTGCTGGGAGAAGTTCTGCCGTTATTGGGATATTGAGATGCGTCTTGTTCCTATGGATGCTGATCATCTTTATATGACTCCTGAGTCATGCATGCCTTTTGTTGATGATCACACCATCGCTGTTGTTTGCTTGCTCGGTATTACTTATACCGGTTGCTATGACGACATCAAAGGTATTGATGCAGCATTAACTGAGTACAACAAGACCGCAGCAGTTCCTGTTCGTATTCATGTTGACGCAGCATCCGGCGGTTTTGTTGCTCCCTTTATTGAGCCTGATCTTGAGTGGGACTTCCGTCTTCCTAATGTATGGTCCATTTCATCTTCTGGCCATAAATACGGCCTAGTTTATCCTGGCATTGGTTGGGTAGAGTGGCGCTCTAAGGAAGCATTGCCTGAGGACTTGATCTTCTGGGTAAGCTATCTTGGTGGACAGGAAGCAACTATGGCTATTAACTTCAGCCGTTCTGCTTCTCAGATCATCGGTCAGTACTACGTCTTTATGCGTAACGGTTTTGAGGGCTTCAAAGAGATTCAGAAGCGTACACTTGACGTTGCACGTCACTTGGTAGAAGGCATTAAAGAGCTTGGTATCTTTATCATGTACGAAGAGGCAACCGAGATTCCTATTTTGTGCTGGAGCCTCGATCCTAAGGCTGGCAAGAAGTGGACCCTCTACGATTTGGACGACCGTCTTCGTATGCATGGTTGGCAGATCCCTGCTTATCCATTGCCTGCTAACATGGAAGATGTAACATGCCAGCGTATTGTTACCCGTGCTGATTTGTCGATGACTATGGCTGATAAGTTCTTAAAGGACATGAAGGCTGAGATCGCAAACCTCGACAACGCAACAGTGATCGGTTCTGCTGACACAAACATTGCACCAAAGAAATCATTCGATCATAGTGGTCGATAGGAAAAGGAGCGCTTTCAATCTATGATGTGATAGATAAGAACGCGGATATATTCTTTGATTCTTTGCAGTACTGGCTTCTCGTGAGAGGAGTCAGTACTGCGTTAGGGAGAGATTCGACAGATATCCGCTGTTTATAAGAGCGATTACGTTTGAAGGTCGCTTACACAAGCAAGCATAACGAATTCCAAACCAAGTGATGTGTTTTTGTGGGAGTGTACTACAATAATGCGCATGAAAAAGCAGACCGACATAAAGGAAAAGCTTCTTAATTCACTGACCGGAATTGGTGTGGTTTTAATGGGTACGCTGGGGCTTATCGTTTGTCTTTACGTGCTTACTATTATTGTGCGTTTCCTTTTTAGTGGATCGGCAGCGTAAGTTTTTATGTGGCAACGTTTTACCATAGACGATCTTGCAACCGTTGCTCATTATTTAGGAGTGCTTGTTTCCTTCTTTTCGGTTGCAATGGCGCTTCCTCTTATCACGGCAGTGGTTTTTGGAGAGTGGGAAGCATTCTTTAGATATCTTTTAGGTATTGGTATTACGTTGTGCGTAGGCACGCTTTTGAGAATGGTGCGCGTTGATCCTGGAAGGCTTACTCATCAGCAGGCACTCGTTGTGACGGGTTTTGCTTGGCTGATCTTAGCAATTATGGCTTCCATCCCTCTGTTTTTTTCTGGTCATTATTCTTCTTATTTGGATGCCTTATTTGAAGGGGTTTCTGGTTTGACAACAACGGGAGCATCTCTGGTTGTTGATCTTGATCATCTTTCTTATGCTGATAATATGTGGCGGTTTACCATGCACTTTTTGGGTGGTTTGGGCTTAATTGTTGTCGCATTGTCGCTGGGTTTTTTGGGAAAATCTTCAACAGGTTTGTATTCTTCAGAAGGTCGTTCTGATCATGTTGTTCCCAATGTTGTGAGCACAACGCGTACAATTTCTTGGATTGCTATTGTCATCATTGGTATTGCAACCGTTATCTTGATGGCATTTTGCATGGTAAGTGGAATGGATCCTGTGCGTTCTTTATTGAATGCGCTTTGGGTGGCAGTATCTGGCTTTATGACAGCAGGATTTACGCCTACATCCCTTTCTATCATGTACTATCACTCGTATCCATTTGAATTAGTTTGCATAATTTTGATGATACTGGGGACTATCTCATTTGCTCTTTTCGTTGAGGTATGGAAAGGGCGTACGCATATATTCTTTAAAGATATTGAGACACGCACCTGTCTTATTTGGCTCATTGGTATGGGTGTCGTGTTTATGGCAGCACTCTCATCAATGGGACAATTTAGCGATTTGCTTGAGATGTTGCGTCGTGGTGTCTTCATGATGGTATCAGCCTCATCGACAACAGGCTTTCAAAATATCACTTCCAATCAGCTTGTTACGGTGATGTCATCAGGCGCACTGTTGATCTTGGCTCTTTTAATGGCGGTAGGTGGCTCATCTGGTTCTACTGCTGGCGGTATGAAACTGCTGCGTCTTGGTTTAATTGCAAAATCCGTCGTAGCGACTATTAAACAAGCTCTTGCACCTGATTCTGCCGTAGTGTCGGTATCGTTTCAGCATTTGGGAAAGCATGTCCTTACCGCTGATGTAGTTAAAACGGCACTTACGGTTTCGGCTCTTTTTGCCGTAACGTATGTTGCTGGATCATTGGTGGGCATTGCTCATGGCTATGATGCAACGAGCGCAATTTTTGAGTCAATTGCGATGGCATCTAATGGGGGGCTTTCCTCGGGCATTATTACGCCAGGGATGCCAGTGAGTCTTGAATTGTTCTATATTCTTGAAATGTGGGCGGGCCGTCTGGAGTTTATTGCGCTTATAGCGTTAATCGTCAAGATTGTGGTTTCGATTATGCCTAAAGACAAAAAGAGTGCCTTGTCATCGCGTATGAGGTAAATAAGAGTCGTGATTGCCAAACAAACCAAACATACTGATTCAAAACGGAAGCAAAAAACGGAGCGCTCACGCGCTTCGAAAATCAATTTTGCTCTGATTGTGGTATGTCTTTTGGCTATTCTTGCGGTATGTGTTTGCCTTTGGCATGTTGCTCAAGGTGATCAGCCTGTTGTTTCGCAGACTGCCATACAAACTGAGGCAGTTGACGAGTCGTCAGAATCATCGGCACAGAAGGTGGTTATACCAGGATCGTCCAACCGAGTAAATCTCAATCAGCTCGCTGACTCATCATTTTTATATGACACAAGTATTGCTGAGCTCTCGACAGCTGATTCTTTCCATGATGATCAGGTAGTCCAAGTGGTTGGTGAGGCGATCGGTGAAGCTATCAATGCAGAATCTGATGCTGGTCACTGCTGGGTTACCTTGCAAGAACTCGAAGAACCGGGCAATGCTGTTATCTCAGTCTATATGACTCATGATCAGACAAGTGGTATTGATTTATATGGCCGTTATGGTGTGGAGGGAAGTGCTGTTCAGGTGCGTGGTGTCTACCATCTCGATTGCCCTGAGCATCAAGGCCTTTCTGATATTCATGCCGATGAGGTTACTATTATTGACAAAGGTGCAATCGTACCTAAACCCATCAATCTAGCGCTGGCTCTTGCTGGAGTGTTGTTCTTTTTAGCAAGTCTTATTCTTTTTGCGGTATATCAGCATAAACACAATGAGGCAAAATAGGAAAAGTATGACCAAAAAGAAACAAGTCACCCGTGAAGAAACTGCTCCTCTCTATACGGGGCATGTTATCAAGTTGGATCGTGGGTATCCGTTAGTGCGGATTACCGGGTGCTGTGATGAAAGCACCAAGGAACAAAACGATCTTCCCCGCGAGTTGAGATGTGAACATGCAACCGCTTTAGTAAAAAGAAAGACAGATCGTGCTGTTATAGGAGACAGAGTCGAACTTTCTATTCCTGCCGGACATGATAAGGGGATTATTGAGCGCATATTGCCTCGTACAACGACGTTTGTTCGTAAAGATCCTACTGAGCGTGCACTGCCTCAAACACTTGCCGCTAATTTTGATTTAGTGTTGGTGGCTCAACCTATTGAAGAGATTAACTTGCGGCGTCTTGAGCGTGAGTTGGTGCTTGCACATGAATCAGTCGATGAGGTAGTAGTGATCCTTACTAAAGCTGATCTTATTGACAACCCGGCTGAAATCAATGCTATTAAAGAGCAAATCAAAGGTTTTATTGGGCAGGATCGCGTCATGGTTCTTTCCGGGGATGATCCGAGCTCAGTTGATGCAGTAGCGCATTTGCTTGCTAAAGAGGGTGGCAAGACTGCTATTTTGATTGGACGATCAGGAGTTGGAAAATCAAGTTTAGTTAACATGCTTGTTGGTTCAAACATACAAGAGACAACACCGGTACGTGAGCGTGATGGTAAGGGTCGTCATACCACTACAACACGTGAAGTGATTGAACTTCCTCAAGGTGGAGCCGTAATCGATATGCCTGGAGTGCGTGGCTTGGGTCTATGGGATGCTGATGAGGGTATTGAACTTGCCTTTTCTGATGTTGAAGCTTTGGCGCAAACATGTAAATTTCGTGATTGCACCCATCATCAAGAACCTGGGTGTGCGGTTCGTGCGGCCGTTAATGAGGGCAAGCTTGAGCCCTATCGTCTTGAATCGTACCTGCGTTTAAAAGAAGAAAGTGCTGAAGTAAAAGCACGACGTGAGGTGGCGGAGCGCATTCGCACACGCCGCGGCCATCCGAGACGCCGACAAGGCTAGGTTTGATATTGCGCTACAATAGAGCGCGTATAGTCGCTTGAAGCATCTCTTGAGAAATGCGCGATTGTGCGACCATGACAGAAAGAGAGCCCAACTATGAATCCCGCTGTTGTCATTCCGACTTTTCACGTAGCAGCTGGCAGAAAACAAGATCCAGCAACTACTGTTTTTGATCATCCTACGCCTCTTGATATGACAGGGGATTTGTTTCGTTGCCTTGAGTCGCTTGCTAAAGTACGTGGTCTTGGACAGGTTATTGTGATTGCTGCAGCGGAAGATCCTGCTGTGGCAGCTCAAGCTGTGGTTAAGGTTCAAGAGATCTGTAATCGATTTCCGCAGATGCATACGCTTGTTATTGGTGAGGCTTCAGCAGCAATTATCACTCAGCGTCTCGAACAATTTGGCTTTGGGGATCTTTCGCAAGAAATTGGGTTGGGCGGATATTCTGCTGTGCGCAATTTAGGCTTGGTCGTCTCAAACATTTTGGGTTTTGATGCGGTCGTATTTATTGATGACGATGAGGTTATTGAGGATGTTGAGTTTCTTGCTAAGGCAATGTATGGGTTAGGCAAGCTCACCAAAAAGGGCATTCCCATCTTGGCTAAGTCAGGCTATTACTTGAACTCCGATCAAAACTATTATTCAAAAAGTCAAAACAAGTGGTACAACCACTTTTGGCAACAGGGAAGCGCTTTTAACGCATGGATATCTCGTGCGATGTCAGGTCCACGTCTATCGCGCTCCAATCATGTCTGTGGCGGCTGTTTGGCGCTGCATAAAGAAGCGTATAAACGAATTTCGTTCGATCCTTGGATTATGCGTGGTGAGGATCTCGATTATTTGCTTGACTTGCGCATGTATGGATCAGATGTATGGTTTGATAACCAATGGTCGCTCCTTCACTTGCCTCCACGTGAGCGTCATGAGGGCCATCGCTTCCGCCGCGATATTTATCGGTGGCTCTACGAATACTACAAGATTGAGTTTTCTCGTTCCCAGATTGATTTGCTGCAAATTAGCCCTTCCTCACTCGAGCCATATCCAGGACCATTTTTAGAGCCTGGCATTTTAAAGCGCGTTAAGCGCACTGCGTTTTTGCGAAGCTTAGTTCGTCCTGATAAACAGGCATATCGTGCAGCAGCAAAAGAGGCGACAGTAGAAGCAAGCCAGTATGCACAAGAAAACTGTTCTAAATATTTTGAGTTCCAGTATATTTGGGGCGATATTATGCAGCGCACTGAGCGAGATGCTTTCTTAACCCAGGCACTTATTCAGGCAGCAGTTGCTCGTCAAAAGGGCGATGAGGTTATTGTTGAGTCAATTACGTCGGAACCAGAAGAGCAGACACCCGCATCTGCCTCGATCGATCCTGGTACCACAACAGAGATTCATCTTAATTTGGCCGATTTTGAATAACGTGCTTGGTAAAGTTCTGTCAAAGTCCTGTGTTTTATAAGGTTTTATAAGAAATCGTGTAAGAGGTTGTGACTTTTTTCTTTTATTTCAAGGGTTATGCATCGTATAATCCCTGAAAGGAGAGGAGAGCTCATGAACCATAAACGCGATGTCTTTTTAGAAATCTTGTTTTTGTGTCTAGCATTAATTTCGGGTTGTGTGCTGGGCTGGTCAATGTTTAGCCCTGACAATAACATTATCGTGCTAGGGATTTCTGGTGTGCTCTTTACCTTATTCTTATTAGCCACCATTGCACTCATGCTCGATCCAGAGCGTATTCGTGCACGCCAATCCATGTCAGTTCTTCAAGTTGCCACTCAAACTCTTGAAGCCATTCAGGCAGGTCCTGATTCAGATTATCCCCAAAAAGTCTGTGAAATCCTTTTTCCTGCAAGTGAAGCAAGCGCGGTTGCTATTACTGATCGGAGTGTTGTTTTAGGATACTATGGCGAGGGCCGCGATCAGCTTGGTAATACAGGTGCACCTATTAGAACGCTTGCCACCATGAAAACAATTCAAGATGGACAAACGCGTGTTATTAAAACGCGTGAAGGTGTTGGTCTTCCTAATACTGTTTCAGCTATCAAAGCGGCAATTATTGTCCCCCTTTGGATGGGTAAAGAAATATTTGGAACGCTAAAGTTTTACTACACCGAGCCAAGTCGCGTTACGGATAATCAGGTTTCTATTGCTGAAGGGTTTGGTCAGCTTATCTCAACTCAAATTGCAGCGTTAGAGCTTGAAGAGCAGAAAAAATTGGCTGCTTCGATGGAGCTTAAGGCGCTACAAAGCCAAATCAATCCACATTTTTTGTTCAATATCATCAATACCATGAGTTCTTTGGTGCGTACTGACCCTGATAAGGCTCGTATTATGTTGCGCGAATTTGCAACCTTTTATCGTCAGACGCTTGAGAACTCGTCTGATCTCATTCCTCTTGCACGTGAGATCGAACAGACCGTTCGCTATCTTGGACTTGAACAGGCACGCTTTGGAGAAGAACGTCTTGGTGTTAAGGTGTCAGTGACAGAAGAGGTGAAAGCGCTTCAAGTTCCGTCTTTTATGATCCAGCCCATCGCCGAGAATTCGGTTAAACATGCTATGCCAGCTGAAGGTAAACTAACCATCTCTATTGCAGGCAAAATGGATGGAGCAGATGTGTATTTATATGTTAATGATGACGGCATTGGCATGAGCGATGAGGCGCTTGCATCTATTATGCATCCTTCATCTCAGACAGGACTGGGTATTGCAGTTAAGAATGTCAATGATCGCATTCGTGGTTATTATGGTACTGATTCATATATGCACATTACCTCAGAGCTGGGCCACGGCACACAAGTTACGCTCTTTCTTAAGGACTGCGCTAACCTTTAGGTAATCTAGGGGTAGCTCTTTCCAAATTATGGCTAAGTAGTCTATAATCACTAATTAACTATCGAAACATTCAGATTCAAAGGAGGACGTGTTGTTAAAGGCAATTATTGTTGATGATGAAGCCCCTGCACGCTCCGAGCTGCGCTTTTTATTGAGCGAACTTAATCAAACCGAAGTTGTTGCAGAAGCGGCAAACGTAAGAGAAGCTATTGAAAAACTCAAAGAGTATCCTTGCGACGTCATGTTCTTGGACATCAATATGCCCGAAGCAACTGGTTTGCAGCTTGCAGAAGCTATGCAACATTTAAAGTTCCCACCAGCGGTTGTATTTGTTACTGCTTATAGCGAATTTGCTCTTGATGCTTTCAAGGTTAATGCGGTCGATTATCTGGTAAAGCCTGTTGAAACAGAGCGTTTGGCTCAGGCGCTTGCCCGTGTACGTGAGCATGTTAAATTGCACGCTCAGGCACAAAAGGCTGAGCGTATTCCTGTTGAAAAAGGCGGCAAAAAGATTCTTATTAATATTGATGAGATTCGCTTTGTTATGGCTCGTGATGATTATGCCTATCTCCAAACTGATTCAGATAGATATTTCTCAACGGTCTCCTTGGCTCAGTTAGAGAAAACCTTGGATGGTCATGGGTTCTTCCGCGTTCATCGTGGCTATTTGGTTAATCTTTCTTTGGTCAAGGAAGTTGAACCTCAGTCGGGCGGTACCTTGCTTTTGACCCTGGATGGTGTTGAAGACCGAATTCCTGTATCGCGTCGTCGTGTTTCTTCATTAAAGAAAGCATTGGGGTTGTAAAAGCGCAACGCCAGACAACCACATAAAAGCGAATAAAGGAGTCTCCTGATAGTCCTCTCGCAAGAGTAGGTACTGCCACTACGGAGGCTTCTTTTTTGTTTGGCTATAATATAGAGATACTAATACTCTAATGCTTGAGATGAGAGGGGATGCAATGGCAAATACACACCCCATTGCCTTATTTGATTTAGACGGAACGTTGCTTGATACACATCAGGCAATTTTGGAGTCAATGCGTTTTGCGACCGAGCAAGTTTTGGGTAGCCCGCTGCCTGATGAGGTTTTGCTTGAGCGCGTAGGTCAACCGCTTGTAACGCAGATGACGTACTTTACGGATGATAAAGAGAAGCAAGACGAGCTGTTGATGACATATCGCACGCATAATGAAGACAACTTAAATGAGGGGATTGCACCTTTTGATGGCATCATTGAAGTGTTGCATGAACTGCAGGTACGTGGTTTTGAGTGCGGTGTTGTAACATCAAAGCGTCATTGCCTTGCTGACGATTCTTTTGAGCATTTTAATATGCAGGATTTCTTTGGAACTTTGGTGGGGTTTGAAGATTCTACGGATCACAAGCCTAAGCCTGAGCCACTATTGGTGGCGGCAAAGAATCTGGATGCGGCAATCGATCAGTGTATCTATATTGGAGACTCTCCGTATGACATTGAGGCAGCCCATGCAGCCAACATGAAATGCGTGGCAGTAACCTACGGAAAATTCTTTGATGAGGAGCGGTTGGCGCAAGAAAATCCAGATTTCATTGTTACCAGTCCAGAGGAGATTGTTGAGGCATGTGAGACACTAGCGCGCACTATGCCCATTACCTACGTTGAGTAATCAGTGGTCGAACAATCTTCCAACATATTTTGATCGAGTAAAACATACGGGATGCGAAATTACTTATCTCATTCCGCAATGCTCTAGATGAGAAAGAGAGTGGATAATACATATGGCCTGTGATCATAAGACCCCTAAAGTTGGCATCATTATGGGAAGTCAATCCGATATGAGCGTTATGCAAGATTGCATCGATCAGCTCGAGGCATTCGGCGTACCGTATGAGGTAAAAGTTGCAAGTGCCCATCGTAATCCCGCTGAGGTGCATGAATGGGCATCTAGTGCGGCTGATCGCGGTTTGCGCGTTATTATTGCGGCAGCAGGGAAGGCTGCTCATTTAGGTGGCGTAGTTGCTGCTTATACGCCGTTGCCGATTATTGGTGTTCCTATCAAGACCTCTGATTTAGGCGGTCTTGATTCGCTGCTTTCTATGGTGCAAATGCCTAAGGGCGTACCCGTAGCATGTGTAGCAATTAACGGTGCTAAAAATGCTGCAATCTACGCTGTTCAGATTCTAGGCGCAGGTTGCGACACAGCGCGTAGCAAGATTGTTGCGTTCAAAAAAGAAATGGCTGAAAGCTAGACTAAGAGTTAGAAATTGTTATGACACAACGTTTCATGATGGGAAATGAGGCGTTTGCTCATGCCGCGCTTGAAGCAGGCCTGAACGTTGCTGCGGGATATCCCGGAACCCCATCGTCAGAAATATTGGAAACCGTCGCTAAGCTCCATGCCAAAGGCACGGCACAGGGTGTTCATGTCGAGTGGTCAACCAATGAAAAAGCAGCGCTTGAACTTTGTGCGGGAGCCGCTTTTGCAGGTGCGCGTACCTTATATACGTGCAAGCAGGTTGGACTCAATGTAGCAAGCGATGCGTTGATGAGCTTAAATTATGTGGGTGTGAAGGGCGGCTGCGTGCTGATTGTGGCTGATGATCCGGGTCCTATCTCATCTCAAACCGAACAAGATACGCGCCGTTTTGCTGCTTTCGCTAAAGTTCCTGTGTTTGACCCGGCAACTCCTGAGCAAGCTTGTGCGATGATTAAACGGGCCTATGAATTGTCTGAGGAATACCAGACACCCGTTATCATACGGCCGACAACACGCATCTGTCATGCATCAACGTTTTTTGAGGTTGAAGATACGACAACTGCACGGGTGGTAGAAGGCTTTGATCATGATCCCCATCGGTTCATTTTTCCTGCACGTGCTTACGAAGCGCATGGTGAAATTAATGAACGGCTCGTGCGAATTGCGCAGGCGTTTTCATGTGAAACCTATGATGTATTCAATCCTGAAGAACAGGGCGGTGGATCATTAGGAGTTGAGCCAAGGGCTTGCACGGGCGTTTCTGGAGCTGACCAGGATCTTGAACAGCCACGATTTGGCATTGTGGCGGGTGGTGTTAGCTATGCATATGCACAAGAAGCGCTTCGTATGCTTAGCGATAAAGCCCATCAGTATGGTAGGACGTTGCCTGCATATAAATTGCTTCAAATTGGTACCCCGTATCCTTTCCCTCAAGAACGTGTGGCTTCATTTTTGAATGGCCTTGAATACGTCATCGTTTTTGAAGAGCTTGACCATGTTCTGGAAGATGAACTTTTGCGTTTAATTGGAAAGCGACATCTGCCAGTTACTGTAGAAGGCAAGCTTGACGGTATGACAACCAATCGAGGAGAAAATACGGTTGACGCCCTTGTTGCGCAGTTGGATACCTTCTTTGCGCATGATGTGGAATATGCGCATAACTCATATCGTTCTGACATCTTAAGCGCTTTTGATGAAGCGCTCGTTCGTGCAACAGAGAAGGCCCCGGCTCGTCCTCCTCTGTTGTGTGCGGGTTGTCCCCATCGCGGAGCTTTTTATGCCGTTAAACAAGCCGCAAAACAATATGCAAAACATCAGGATAAAAAGGGTTCGACCCAGGGTGCAGTACAAAATTGGGTTCGTTATTGTAGCGATATCGGATGTTATACCTTAGGCAATGCCGCACCACTTAAGGTGTCTGATACCTGTTTATGTATGGGTGCGGGTATCACCATTGCACAAGGATTTTCTACGGTAGAGCCCGGTGTGAAGGGGATAGCTTTTGTAGGTGATTCTACCTTTTTTGCGTCAGGAATGACTGGTGTTGTAAATGCGGTTTATAACAACCACGATGTAACAATTTGTGTACTCGATAACGCAACGACTGCAATGACCGGATCGCAACCTCATCCTGGTACAGGGGTGCGTCTTGCGGGCGGGATGAGTGATCCTATCTCGATTGAGGCAGTATTGCGCGCACTTGGTGTGACCTGTATTGTGCACGCTGATCCGCTGGATTTGAAAGCGTCAGTTGCGGCGGCACGTGAAGCACTGTTCTACGATGGACCTTCTGCTGTTCTTTTTGAGTCACCGTGTGTTTCTCTTTTTAAGCCAGGAGTGTCAGTTGAGGTTGATGCAGAAATTTGTACAGGGTGCATGCGTTGTGTAACCGAGATTGGATGTCCTGCTTTAAGTTTTGACGAAAGACAGGGTGTTCCCGTTGTTGATGACGCATTGTGTAATGGTTGTTCGCTCTGTGAAGATCTTTGTGCGTTTGGTGCCTTACGTAGGCCGCATCAGGAGGACGTATGTTAAGTGTTTCGATCGCAGGCATTGGTGGACAAGGAAGTGTTTTAGCGGCCAAAATCTTGGCTCAAGCAGCCCAATCAAAGGGATGGCAGGTACGTACAGCAGAAACGATTGGCATGGCACAACGTGGCGGCAACGTTATCTCGCATGTTCGTATGGGTGATAAAGGTGAAACAGTATATTCACCTTTGCCAGCGCAACAAAGCATTGATGTATTGATCGCGCTTGAGCCTGGGGAAGCTTTGCGTGCGCTTCCCTATATAAAACCAAATGGTTTACTTGTATTGGCTCAAACACCGCGGCCTCCTGTTGGAGGTGCAAGTGATGAGCCCTATGATGCTTCTACGTGTATCGCGCAGCTGCAAACCTTGCCGTTCAATGTTGTACTTGTTGACGATGAAGCGCTCACTAATCATGTTGGAAGCAAAAAAGCACTCAATATCATTATGCTTGCGTATGCGCTTTGCAGCATGGATGGAGATATCTCGCTTGAAGATATGAAGGAAGCAGTTGCCGTATGTGTTAAACCTCAGTTTCTTGAACTTAATAGTGCGGCAATTGATGCAGTAATAGCGTATAACAATAAGCACTAGGTAATAAAAATGTACGAGCGTACCACAAGGTAAATGATACGCAGCCGATGAGAGGATTAGTCCCGTGGAGATGACACCGGAGCAGTTAGCGGCAATTTTAGAACAATTCAAAACGCTCAAAGATCGTTCTGCGTTTTATCGCGCTAAGTTTGAGGGCATCGATCTTTCAGATGTTCATACTCAGGCGGATTTTGAAAAATTGCCTTTTTCAGAAAAGGCTGATCTTCGCGCGGCATATCCTTTAGGACTGCAAGCGGTTCCTGATGAGGAGATTGTGCGTATTCATTCATCGTCAGGAACTACGGGAACCCCTGTTATTATTCCTTATACTCAACAAGATGTTATCGATTGGGCTATTCAATTTGCTCGTTGCTATGAGATGGCGGGCATTACTAATCTTGATAGAATTCAGATCACGCCTGGTTATGGTCTGTGGACAGCAGGTATTGGTTTTCAGCTAGGTGCTGAGCGCTTAGGTGCAATGGCTATTCCTATGGGTCCTGGTAATACGGAAAAACAACTTCAGATGATGCAAGATTTAGGATCGACCGTTATTACGGCAACGAGTTCGTATGCTCTTTTGCTCGCCGAAGAGATCACTAAGCGTGGCTTGCGTAATAAGCTTAAACTCCGTAAAGGCGTCATTGGTTCTGAACGCTGGGGGGATAAGATGCGTGCGCGCATTGCTAATGAGCTCGGTGTTGAGATCTATGACATTTACGGCTTAACTGAGATTTATGGTCCTGGTATTGGTATTTCATGCGATGAGCATCATGGCATGCATATTTGGAATGATTTCACCTACATTGAAATTGTCGATCCTAAGACCGGTAATGTGCTTCCTGATGGTGAAGTTGGCGAGCTCGTTATCACGACACTGCGTAAACAGGGCGCTCCTTTGATCCGTTATCGCACTCATGATTTGACGCGTATTATTCCAGGTACGTGCGCGTGTGGAAGCCCCCATCCCCGTATTGATATTTTGGTAGGCCGTACCGACGACATGGTGAAAGTCAAAGGCTGCAATATGTTCCCTGCTCAGATTGAAGATGTGATTAAAATCACTGATGGAGCATCAAGTGAATACCAGGTTTTCATTGAGCATATCAACGGTAAAGACGTATTGACACTCATGGTTGAAACCGATCTAACCGGTGAGGATAAAGAACGTATGGAGAAAGAGCTTGCGGGTATCTTTAAAGCTAAGATTGGGTGCACTCCTGACGTTAAAGGCGTGGTGATTGGTGAGCTTCCTCGTTCAGAAAAGAAATCCAAGCGTATCTTTGACAGTCGTTACTAGATTGCTATGAGCGCCACTACGAGCGCATGATCGAGTTTGAGTATTATGCTTAATCGCAAAGCATAATACTCAGATTGCAAGGCTATAGCGTTCAGGTCGCAAAGCATAGTATTCAGATTCAGCAGCGTGAGCGTTGTGTTTTGGATGCGCTATACCACCAATAGTGCAATAAAGGGCAATGAGATAAGCGACAAAACTGTTGTTAGAAAGGTCCCGCGCGCCATAGCGCGGGTGTCTCCGCCGTATGCCAAGCACATCATGGTTCCTGACGATGCTGCCGGCATCGCAGAGAGCACCACAACAACTGCCAAAATAAAAGGATCAGCAATGAAGAGGCGTCCTACAAAAAAGACGAGCAAGGGTATGCCGATGAGTCTGAGGGCAGCAGTAAGATAACTCCAGCCATCATTAATCATGTCACGTAGGGGCATTTTGGCAAGCGACGAACCAATAATAAGCATAGAGGCAGGCACCGTCATTTGTCCGAGAAGTGCACAGGTTTTTCCAAGATATCCATCGTCAGTAATATGATTAAGCGCCAAAATTATGGCAACAAAACAGCTGATAAGACACGGAGAGAAAAGTTGTCTTAAGATGCGTTTTGCTTGATCGGAAAATGAGTGTTCTTGTTTATTAGTTCCCGTACTTGAGATAAAAAGAAGTCCTACAGAGAACATAAAGAGATTGTAGGGAATGTTATAGATTGCACCGTAGAGAACAGCGTCAGATCCAAAGATTGCTTCAAGTACCGCAAAACCAATAAATCCGGTGTTTCCAAAAGCAATGAGGAAAGTGTAGGCGCCTTGGGCGGGAAGTGACACGCCGCGATAAAACACGCGCACAATAACAAACGCGAGAACACAGATACAGAGATACGTTACGAATGAGACGCCGAGCATCGTAAACATCGCACTGTCACTCGGAAGATTTTTGTTATTTAAAACCGAGTTTAAGATCATGCCCGGTAAGGTGATTGTCATTACCAAACGAGAGAGCAATGCATCAAAGTCATCGTTCATGAGATGGGTTTTGCGCGCAAGGGCACCCAAGAAAACAAGGGTGAACAAGACAAGCATTTGTATGGCGGTGTGAGTAAAAATCTCCATAGATTAGTAGGGCCTCGAATACGGTATGGGGGTAAGTTGCAATGGGTGATTACGGTAAGTATGTGATTAATCTAATAAAGACGCAAAGGGCTGTAGGGCACGAGGGGCAATCCCTGAGAAATAGGCGAGCACAAGACCGTAGTTAGTCAAGGGAACATCTGCTTGCGCACATGCTTGGATTCGGGAGAGCATAGTGCGTCTATTGAGCATACAGCCGCCACAGTGAATAACGAGATCGTATGCGGCTAATGATTCAGGGAAATCCTTACCCTGTACATGATCGATGGTGATCCCATCGCCATAAGCTTTACGTAAAAGTGCCGGTATCTTAACTGTTCCAATGTCTTCTGAAATAGGGTGATGAGTGCATGCTTCCGCAATTAAAATGCGCGCATCAGGCTTGAGGCGCGCAAGGGTATCAAGAGCTTTTGCCTCGGAGACAAGGTCGCCTTTTGCGCGTGCCATAACAACCGAAAACCCAGTAAGAGGAACGCTTTCAGGGACAAGCTTGGCAACTTGTTGGAAAACTTGTGAGTCGGTGATAACAAGTGCCGGCGGTTCTTTGAGGGAGGCAAGTGCTGATTCAAGTTCGGTGTCACGAACAAGGTAGGGTAGAGCACCTCCATCGAGCAAATCACGCGCTGTTTGTACTTGGGGCATGATAAGGCGACCCTTAGGTGCTTCTTTGTCAATAGGGACAACAAGAATAACCGTATCACCTGGATTTACGAGATCAGATACCAGAGGAGGATTTTCAAGCAAGCTTTCAGGAAGCGTTGCTAAAAGTGTTTCAAACAGCTCATCAAACCCCTGGTGTGTTTTGGCAGAAACCAGTACATGAGGAAGCGATGGATCACTGAGAGGGGAAGAGGCGGCAGCCGAAGGTGCTTGGTCTACTTTGTTGGCAATAACGATAACAGGGAGGTTTTGCTTTTTGATAGTTGCAAGGAGTTCTTCTTCAGGCGCTCCCCATTTGTTGGCCTCATAGACAAGTAAAGCAAGATCGCAGCGCGCAAGCATTCGATGGGAGGTATCCGCACGGAGCGCTCCAAGAATTTCTTGTTCATCATCAACACCGGCAGTATCAATAAAGAGAACAGGACCAATAGGCAAAAGCTCCATGGCTTTTTCGACCGGATCAGTTGTGGTGCCTTTAACGGGACTCACAATACTGATGGGTTGACGTGTCAGTGCGTTAACGACGCTACTTTTACCGACATTTTGGCGACCAAAAAGGCCAATGGTGATGCGGAGACTTTTCGGTGTAGTTTGCATGGTCTACCTTTTAAATATTCTTGAATACTGTCAAACGAAATTGGATACTATCAGTCACGTTTCTTGGCACGTTTCTTGATACGCTTTATATACTACTATACCGCTATGAATTGAGATGAGTTGTCCCCATGGATGCACCTACGCAGTTTTCCTACAATGTCTCATCACGTGTTGCTGATGAGTTTATCAACCATGAAGAAATATTAAATACGCTTGCTTATGCTCAAGCGCATGCGCAGGATCTTGATTTGATTGATAGCATTTTGAAAAAGGCTGAAGAGGGTCATGGGTTGGATCATCGTGAGGCAAGCGTGTTGTTGGCTTGCCAAGATGCCGAGCGCAATGATCGCATTTTTGCTTTGGCACAAAAAATCAAAGATGACTATTACGGTAATCGCATTGTTCTTTTTGCTCCGTTGTACCTGTCAAACTACTGCCTTAATGGCTGCGTGTATTGTCCCTATCATCGTCAAAACACTACAATTCCTCGCAAGAAACTCACCCAAGAAGAGATTGCAGCTGAAGTACGTGCCTTGCAAGATCAGGGCCATAAGCGCCTGGCTATAGAATTGGGAGAAGACCCCATCAACAATCCTATTGAATATGTTCTTGAGAGCCTTGAAACAATTTATTCAGTCAAACATAAAAATGGTGCTATCCGTCGTGCTAACGTCAATATTGCTGCAACAACGGTTGAAAATTATCGCAAGCTTAAAGAAGCCGAGATTGGTACCTATATTTTGTTCCAAGAGACGTATCACAAAGAGCGCTATTTGGAGCTACACCCCACTGGTCCTAAGCATGATTATGCCTATCATACCGAGGCTCATGATCGTGCGATGGAAGCAGGGATTGATGATGTTGGATTAGGCGTTTTGTTTGGCCTTGAGGGTTATGATTACGAATTTGCTGGACTGTTGATGCATGCTGAGCATCTTGAAGCAGTGTTTGGGGTTGGTCCTCATACTATTAGCGTGCCGCGCGTTCGTCCTGCTGATGATATTGATCCTGATACCTTTGATAATGGGGTGCCTGATGATGTATTTGCCAAAATTGTGGCGTGCATTAGAATTGCTGTTCCGTATACCGGTCTCATTGTCTCTACGCGTGAGCCACAAAGCATGCGTGAGCGTTTGTTGACGCTTGGCGTCTCTCAAATTTCTGGTGGGTCGCGTACAAGCGTAGGCGGGTATGTTGAGGAAGAGATTGACGAAAGTACCGCTCAGTTTGATGTGTTTGACCATCGCAGCTTGGATGAGGTTGTGACATGGCTTATGGAATTAGGATATATTCCGAGCTTCTGTACTGCTTGCTATCGTGCTGGTAGACAAGGCGATCGCTTTATGGAGCTTTGCAAAAACGAACAAATTGCAGGCTTTTGCCATCCCAATGCTTTGATGACCCTTGAAGAATATCTCTTAGACTATGCTTCTCCTCGTGCTCGTCGCATAGGAGAAGACCTCATCGAACAAGAAATGAACGATGAGGTCTTTCAACAAGCAAAAGTGTATACAACGCTTCAAGAAAATCTTGCTGCTATTAAGCAAGGAACGCGCGATTTGCGTTTCTAAGCATGTATATGCAAATAGCGTTCTGCCTTTTCTGAGCAAGGTGCTTCAAAGTACTCATCGTAGAGCGCTTTGATCACCGGATTTTCATGCGAGAAACGCACTGTTGCAGCATCATCGAGATTGCGTAATACCGTACCACGTTGGGCGCCAAGTTCACGATCGCTGCCGTCAATAGGTTGACCGCCGCCACCTGCGCAACCGGTGGGACATGCCATAACTTCAATAAAGTCATACGATACATCGCCAGCATCTACGGCAGCAATAAGCTGGTCGGTGTTTGCGAGACCATGAACTACCGCACAATGAATAGGCGTGCCTGCTAAATCAAAGACAGCCTCTTTCCAAGGACCTGCCTCAGAAGGAGCAAAGTCAAAGCCACGAGGCTCAGGGTTTTTGCCCGTCATGATAGCAGCTGCAGTACGAAGTGCTGCTTCCATTACGCCGCCGGTTACACCAAAGATAACGCCTGCACCGGTACCCACATCAAGAGGGCTATCGAGGGGTTGGTCTGCAAGTGCGGTTACGTCAAGGTCGCTTTGTTTGATCATACGCACAAACTCTCGTGTTGTAAGGGAGGCATCCATGTCAGGAACGGGTGGATGTGCAGACATATGAGGAAGTTGAACCTCGTCTTTTTTAGCCGTACACGGCATGAGGGCAACGGAGAAAATTTTTGCTGGTTCAAGATTGTTCTTTTCAGCAAACCACGTTTTAATAACTGCACCAAACATCTGCATAGGGCTTTTAGCGCTTGAGAGATGTGCTGCCGTTTCAGGATAACGGTTGCGTGCAAAGCGAACCCAACCAGGGCAGCATGAAGTAAACAAAGGCAGACGATCAGTCTGACCTTCTTTAATAATGTTGAGAAGTTCAGTGCCCTCTTCCATAATGGTGAGGTCAGCAGTAAAGACTGTATCAAAAACATAGTCGACGCCCATTTCTTTGAGGGCAGCACACATACGCTCAACACCAAGTTCTCCGTCAGCCTCTCCAAATGCTGAAGCCCATGCGGTACGTGTTGCGGGTGCAATTTGAACGACCGTGGTGATCTCAGGATCTGCAATAGCAGCACGTAAGCGAGCAATATCATCACGTTCAGAAAGCGCTCCAACAGGACAATGAGTGATGCATTGGCCGCAAGAAACGCAGCCCGCCTCCATCATGGAGCGGTGGTCGGTGATGCCAATAGAAGAACGAGTGCCGGTACCGCTAAACTCCCAAACGCCAATGCCTTGAATCTTGTTGCACGTTGCAACACAGCGTCCGCATTGGATGCATTTGGAAGCATCACGTTGGATGGCTAGGTTAGGATCCCAATAAGCGCGCTTTCCCTGAGGGAGTTCTTTTTCGTATACCTCAGGTGGACGATCAGGGCCTGCCAAATTGTAAGCTTTCAACAATGCCTGCAAACGGCAAGTTCCAAAGCGAACACACTCAGGGCAGTTGAGATCATGGCGTGAAACAATGAGCTCAAGGTTTGCTTTGCGTGCTGCTTCTGCACGTTCAGAATTGGTATGAATAACCATACCGTCTTTGACTGGTGTGTTGCACGCAGCGCTTAAGCGCTCATCGCCCTCAATCTCAACGCAGCATACACGGCAAGCGCCGATATCACAGAGATCCTTGAAATAGCACAAGGTTGGGATGGTAATGTCTGCAGACTTTGCTGCGTCAAGGATTGTGGTGTTGTCATCAACGGTGATAGGAGTGTCATTAATTGTGATGCTTACCATACCAGTGCTTCCTTTCCGCACACTTTGCCAAATCCATGATGGTCGCAACGCAGGCAACGGCTTGTTTCTTGCTCTACCTCGTCACGCGTCATGCCGTTTTTGGCAATATCAAAGTCTTGGATAGCCTCGGAGAATTTACGATTGGTTTGCTCAACACGACCTGTTGCTGAGAGCGGGGTGAGAGGAGCAGGAATCTTAACCTCATCGTGAACATTGTGATGATAGCCAAGTGCCTCATCAATGTTTGCAGCAGCAACTTTACCTGCAGCAATTGCACGAATAACCGTTGCAGGACCAGTAACCGCATCGCCTCCTGCAAAAACACCATCGGCATTAGCAAGGGAGCCTTGGTCGTTAGCCAAAATGCGACCGCGTTCAGTAGCAATTACGTGAGCAAAGGCA
This sequence comes from uncultured bacterium, assembly GCA_905215035.1. Classification (GTDB taxonomy): domain Bacteria; phylum Actinomycetota; class Coriobacteriia; order Coriobacteriales; family Eggerthellaceae; genus Anaerotardibacter. The sequence goes on along the minus strand of CAJMOJ010000003.1, from coordinate 19,547 downwards.
TCGGTGTTGATCTTTTGACCAATAGCAACAATGACAATATCGCAGGGGATTTCAACTTCAGGCACGTTTGCAGCCTGGGGACGAGGACGTCCGTCGGCACCAATAGAGCCAATATACTGAGGTTGAACCACAAGACCGCGAACCGCGCCCGTTGCTGTTTTTTCAATACGGATAGGTGCCATGAGCTCAGAGATCTGGCAACCTTCTGCCATAGCCTCTTCAATTTCTTCAGGGAGAGCAGTCATATCAGCAATACGACGACGATAAACGCACTCAACACTTGCGGCACCTAAGCGACGTGCGGTACGGGTACAGTCCATAGCAACATTGCCGCCACCTACGATCACAACACGTTTACCCGTGAGATCAGGAGCGACCCCATCGCCTGCTGCACGTAACAAAGTCACCGCGGAAAGAACACCGTCTGCATCTTCGCCGGGGCAGCCCAGTTTATTGTCATCATGAGCGCCAATGGAGAGATAAATTGCGTCAAAGTCGCGTGCGAGATCCTCATAGGTGAGATCTGTGCCAATGGTAGTCTCAGTGAAGGCTTTAACGCCCGTTGCAAGAATAAAGTCAATGTCTTGGTCGAGTTTGTCTTGAGGGAGACGATAGTCAGGAATACCATAGCGCACCATGCCACCGAGCTTGGAGCGCTGATCGTAAATGCTTACTTCATGACCCATGAGCTGCAGATAGTATGCAGCGGAAAGGCCTGCAGGGCCACCACCAACAATAGCAATCTTTTTGCCGGTAGGAGCAAGATTGGGAGCGGGTTGGTAGGGTTCAGCGTGATCTGCTGCGTAACGTTTGATGCCGCAAATATTGAGCGCATCATCAACAAGGCTGCGGCGACAGGTGAACTCACAGGGGTGTTCACATACGTAACCACATACCGTTGGAAGTGGGTTGTCGTTTCTGATAACGCGTAAAGCGTCCTTGTACTGTCCAGCATTGACTAGGGCAATGTAGCCAGGGATGTCAATGTGGGCGGGGCAGGTGCCTTGGCAAGGAACGTATACATTGCGTTCTGCAGCACACAGATCTTCTTTTGCGTGCGCAACAAAGTCTTCTTCAAATGCGTTCAAGCTCTTCAAAACCATGCGTGCTGATTCGTGGCCGATGGCACAATCAGCGCTATCAAGGATGCTTTGCGCGGTGTGCTTAATAAGCGCGACCGTGTCTTCTGAACCCACGCCATCAAGCAAATCCTGAATCAGATTTGCAATCTGGGAAAGTCCAACGCGACAAGGTGTGCACTTGCCACATGATTCAGAAAGGCACAAGCGGGTAAGGGAGAGGGTGAACTCGACTGGGCATTGGTCGGCAGGCATAGCAACAAGGCGTTCAGCGGCTTTTTGAGAAAGCTCCTTAAAGCCAGCATCAGCTGTTGACACCTGCTCAATGATAAGGCGAGGCATCTCGAACCTCCTGATTAAAATGGACATACATACAATCTGGGTTTTAAAGTCACCTTGCTTGCAAAGCGGGCTTTCTAACTTGAAGCAAACTACGTTAAAAGACAGATGCATAAAATATACCCGATGGTTTTGCGAGCACTATGCTGCGTAGCACAAAGCGCAGTTTTGAAGGTTTCAATTATGGGGTCTATGGCGTATACTATAAAAGTTTGCCTTGGTTAACTAACTCAATAGTGACTAATAATAACTAACCGCATGGCTAACTAGGTATATAGTCAACTAGGTAGCTAAGTAGTTACCAGTGAGTCTCCACGTGTGATGACGGTGTGATATCCATGTTGCTTAAGATCTGTTACGAGCGCTTGGTGACATTCGATAGCTTCAAGGCCTGAAGCAAGTTTGTGATCGTAGAGCGCATAATCTTGGCGATGGGACTGAGGAGAAATATTAGGCATAATGACATTAGCGCCAGCATCAAGTGCACGAATGCGTCCTTGTGGGGCGAGTGTGGCCAGCGCGGTTGTTGCGGGTAAGAGCGCATAGGGATGAGCGAGGCGCAGGCAGGCAAGGGTAAAGAGCGTTGTTTCCACTGAACCATGTGCGTACAAGGCAAAAGGTGTGTCTTTATGAGGGATAAAGGGTCCAATACCAATCATATGAGGATCAAGTTCATGTAAAAACTGCATATTCTGTGCCCAGGTCTGGGGAGTCTCAAAGGGGGCTCCTACAAGAAACCCGCTCCCTACTTGAAATCCTATTTCTCGTAACGTATATAAGCAGTGTTTTCGGTTTTCAAGACTCATAGACTCGGGATGGAGTTGGCGATAATGTGTGGGGTTTGCTGTCTCATGACGCAAAAGATAACGGCGAGCACCTGCATCATAGAGTGCTTGGTACGTGGCATAGTCGAGTTCCCCTGCAGATACCGTAAGTGCGCAATCCGGGTAGATCTCATGGAGTGCGGCAATCACATCGACATACGGAAAATGAGGATCTTCTCCACCTTGCAGGACAAAGGTACGGTACCCGAGCGAATAACCAATTTTGCAACTTGCAAGGATATCATCTAGGGAGAGTCTATATCGGGTAACGCAAGTGTTGTGCGCGCGAATGCCACAATAGTAGCAATCATTTTTGCAGTAGTTGGACACCTCAAGTAACCCACGCAAAAAGACGGTTCGGCCATAGATCTTATCGCGCAATGTTTGAGCTTTTTTGAAAAGGGGAGCAAACAAGGTAGATGCAACAGGTGTGTCAGATGTAAAAGAGGTATCAAGAGCAACCGCATTTGCATGCAAGGTATACAGTTCGCACCATTCATCTTCAGAAAGCGCGTGTTGAGTGGCAAGAAGATTTACAAGCTCGTTGATATGTTCAGGTGAGTATGTGCTTACACGTTGTGGTAGACGTTCGTCACTATGCTCGGTTTGGGTAATCGGCAAGCTAGCAGTTTGATGCAAAGACTCTTTTCCTGATGTAGCCAAAGATGCTCCGTTTGCGTTTGTCATACCAACTAATTCTTTGAGCAACATACCATAGTGAACCCATTCATCGTATGAAAAATAAAAGTAATCCAAAAAGCAATTTAATATTGCGAGTTGTGAAAAATGATTGTGCTAGGCTAACGACCCGCGTGTAAATACACGGGCTTTTACGCGTACGTTAAGCGCGTAGATATTCAAGAGAGCAAAGAGTAGGGCGCCATGATTGCCAAAATATGTATTATTGTCATTTTTGTTGGAGTTGTTGTTGGCATAGGAATTATGTCGCGATCGCACTCAAAAAGTGTTGACGGGTTTATTTTGGGCGGCCGTAATGTTGGGCCTTGGCTATCTGCCTTTGCATTCGGAACGAGCTACTTTTCTGCAGTAATCTTTGTTGGTTATGCGGGACAATTTGGATGGAAATACGGCCTTGCAGCATTTTGGATTGGTATTGGCAATGCAGTATTAGGCTCTCTGCTCGCATGGTGGGTACTTGGTCCCCGTACGCGAGAGATGACACAACGCTTGCGTGCAACAACAATGCCTGAATTTTTTGGCAAGCGCTATCGTTCAAAAGGTCTTCGTATTGCTTCGGCAGCAATCATTTTTGTCTTCTTGATTCCTTATACTGCTTCTGTATATAACGGTCTTTCACGTTTGTTTGGTATGGCTTTTGGCTTGCCATACGAATGGTGCGTTATCGGCATGGCTGTGGTGACCTGTATTTATGTTGTTCTCGGCGGCTATATGGCAACGGTTATGAATGATTTTATTCAGGGCCTTATCATGCTGGTAGGTATTGTCGCAGTTATTGGGGCGGTTCTTGCAGGACACGGTGGCTTCTCTGAGGCGGTTATCACTCTTTCAACTATTCCTGCAGAGGGAAGCCAATTGCAAGGCGCGTTTGTTTCCATGTTCGGACCAGATCTTTTCAATTTGGTTGGTGTAATTATTCTGACCTCGTTAGGCACCTGGGGTCTTCCACAAATGATTACTAAGTTTTATGCAATCAAGTCAGGTCCTGCTATTAAACAGGGTGCTATTATCTCAACGATCTTCGCTTTTGTTGTGGCAGGTGGATCGTACTTCTTGGGTGGTTTTGGTCGTTTATTTGGCGATGAGATTGCCTATGCTGCTAACGGTACTCCTATTTATGATTCTATTATTCCGACCATGCTTTCTGGTCTTCCTGATATTTTGTTGGGCATCGTTGTTGTATTGGTGTTATCAGCTTCTATGTCTACGCTGTCCTCATTGGTTCTCACCTCATCGTCAACCTTGACGCTTGACTTGATTAAAGGCAACGTAATCAAAAAGATGAGCGAGAAACAGCAAATTGGCTGGATGCGCGGATTGCTTATTGTTTTTGTAGTGGTTTCTTCTGTTATTGCATTGGTGCAATATAACTCGACCATTACCTTTATCGCTCAGCTTATGAGTATTTCATGGGGTGCATTAGCGGGCGCATTTTTAGGCCCCTTCTTCTGGGGATTGTTCTCAGGGCGCATTTCCAAAGCAGCCGTATGGGCATCATTTATCTTGGGTGTTGGTTTAACCACGGGCAATATGATTGCAGGATTTGTAGGAACACCTTGGATTGCAAGTCCTATTAACTGTGGTGCGCTTGCTATGCTGTTGTCTTTGGTCGTGGTTCCTTTAGTGAGTTTGTTTACTCCTCGTGTTCCGTTTAGCGTTAAGCCTCCTGCTGTTGAGGGTGCAATCGATCGAGAATTTATCCACGAACTCGAAGAAGAGGTAGCGCACGCTCGTGAGGCTAATAAGGCGCGTCTGGCCACACAAGGCAACACGAATACTCATAACGGGCATGATACGAGCACGGGTTCTCAAGAAAATAGTGGTGATAAATAATACGGCAATGTAGTAATGCGGTACTACAACACTGCAGTACTACAACACTACAGCACTACAGCACTACAGCAAGATAAGTATCAATGCTGTTTAAAGTATCTAATAATGATAAGTAAAGTACATAAACATGTACTGTTATGTACTGTTGAGTGGTGTTGAGGTGAAGGGGCGCATGAGCGCTCCTTCAGTTTATCAATAAGCAATTTTTCCTCTCCCACCTATTTTCTGACAGCTAAAAGTCAAGCTGTTTGTGGACTACCGCTACAATAGGGGCGATATATACAGCGGCGCATACAAAGCATCTTGTACTGCTGCATATTAAGCATGTCCTAGTTAGGTAAGGAGAGTTCCCATGGAGGGAATGGAGTTATTAGCGACCGGTGCGTGGTCTATTGTGCCGCCATTGTTAGCACTTGGTTTAGCGCTCATTACCAAAGAGGTGTATTCGTCGCTTACAGCTGGTGTTTTATCTGGTCTGTTGATCTACGAGTTTGTCCTTGATGGTGTAAGTGTCGATTCGGTGGTTTCAGCATTCTGCCTTTTACCCGCTATGTTCGCTGACAAGATTGCAGAGAATGCCGCGCTAATTTTATTTTTGGCATTATTGGGAGCACTGACCATGTTGATAACCGTGGCGGGTGGTTCACGCGCCTACGCTGCATGGGTATCGCAACATATTAAAAGTGCCCGCATGGCATCAGTAATGACTGCAATTTTGGGCGTATTAATCTTTGTAGATGACTATTTCAATTGTCTTACGGTTGGTGCTGTTATGCGTCCCGTTACTGATAAATTCAAAATCAGTCATGAAAAACTCGCATGGATTATTGACTCAACCGCTGCCCCTATTTGTATTATCGCTCCTGTTTCTTCTTGGGCTGTTGCGGTAGGTGGTTATTTAGGCCAAGACGGGTTTAACACCTTTATTGCCTCTATCCCCTATAACTTATATGCATTAATTACGATTGTTTTCGTGTTTGCTGTTTGTATCATGGGCCACGATTGGGGCTCTATGAAAAAGGCGCAAGAAGATTTTGCTGAACACACGATGCATGATATTCCTGAGGATGATACTCCTCTTGATGCCATTAGCCATGCGCGTCTTCCTCATGAAGGCGAGGCAATGGAGACAATCATTACTGAGAACTCTGATTTAGAAGAGACTGCAGGCGCTGCTATGGAAGAGTTTAAAGGCCTTGATGTCTCAACGCATGGCAAAGTTTATGACCTTGTTGTTCCTATCTTGATTTTGATCATCTTCTCTATCATTGGCATGCTCTACGTTGGTGGATTCTTTGATGGAGTTGAATTTGCTGTTGCGGTTGGAGAAAACCCTGTTGGAGGTCTCTGTATCGGTGCTATTGTCGCAATTACTGTTGCTGCGGTGATGTTTTTGCCACGTAAACTTCTTGGACTGCAACGTTTCGTTGAGGGTATGTCGGAGGGCGTGCGCTCGATGGTGGGCGCCATTATGATTTTGGTTCTTGCATGGTCGTTGGGTGGATGTTGCCGCTACATGCTCGGTACAGGTGATTTTGTTGCGACCTTCTTGCAAACCATCGGTTTTGGTTTGCAATTCCTGCCGCTTGTTATCTTTATTGTGTCTGCCTTTATTGGTTTTGCGATGGGTACATCATGGGGCACTATTGCGTTGATTTTACCTATTGTTTTAGGCGTATTCCCTGAGTCTGATCCACTCTTTTTGGTAACCATTGGTGCAACACTTGCAGGTGCTGTATATGGTGATCATATTTCACCTATCTCGGATACAACCATCCTGTCTTCTGCAGGTGCTGATTGTAATCATCTGCGCCACGTTGCAACACAGATCCCATATGCTTCTATTGTTGCAGGTGTATGTGCAATCGGCTATTTTGTTTCTGGTTTCACAGGAAGTCCGTGGCCATCTCTTATTGGCGGAATTGTTGTCATCATTGCAATTGTTGCGATTTTGGGTCTACGAAGCAAAGCGCAAAAAGCATAATGAAGTAAGAGTGGGAAAATATAAAAGCGTGATAGTGTGAGAATATAAGAGCGTAAGAGCGCAAAGTCAGAAAAGCAATCACGCGAGTCACTATAAGCTTGTAAAGGTCAGGAGTAGTAATACTTCTGACCTTTTTCTATAAAGATCCAAAAAAAGAAAAGGGATATCCGAAAAAAGTGTGCACCAAGTATGCGTTTTGTCCACTCTGTCTATTTCACTTACCCCATGCAGTTTTGCTGTCATATTTTCGTAAATATGACAAAAAATACTAATTTAATATCAAATAAATATGTATTTAATGACAAAAGGATATTGAAATAGCAAGGTTATGGTGCAAAAATCTGACCATATGACTTTATTTGTATCGGGCTATAGCAGAGATAAGTGCATTGGCTACTTACATGTGATCAGCATGTGAGTAGGGGGACACACCTCAAATCGTTCCCATATAGGTGCTGTTCTGCTTGAAAGAAGGTCATTATGGAGCACATTGGAAAGAAAAGCTTGCTTGTAACGCTTGCATTCATTCTCGCTTCTACGTTGATGCTCCCACTGGGTGGTACTCAGCGTAATGCATGGGCAGATGAGGCAACAGCAACAGCGCAAGACGATAACGAATCAAGTTCAACAACAGTTGATGGCGTCACGCTTGTTATTAAAGCGGGCGCGGCTGAACTTAAAGAGGGAACAACAAACACGTATCGGTTCCCTCGGTTGACGGTAGAGTCAAATACTGATCGTAAGATTAAATCGATTACGGTTCAATTCACTTCAGCTATTACGGCAAACGATAGTATTACGCTTCCGGGATCCGGAAAATTCGTACGTTATGAGGGTAGCAAACGCGCTAATGTTTCAATCAATGTGACTGATGGCGCAACTGCTGATGAGTGGGCTGACTATCTTCGTCAAAATCTCGAAATTACGCTCGATGGTACGAGCACAAAAAGCTTGCGTATGATTGCAAGCTTCGACCCCGTTAATACTACGATCGACTACAATTCACTTAATGGTCACTATTACGAAACCGTTAAGGCAAGTGGCGCTTCTTGGGAAACTGCCTATAAAGCTGCTCAGCAAAAGAAATATATGGGTATGCAAGGCTATCTTGTTACCATCACGAGTCAAAAAGAACATGATTATGTCTATACCATGATTGGTGAAAACTGTTGGACTGCAGCTACGTGTCTCGATGCTTATACAGGTCCCGTAAAAGATACATATGCGGATTTTTATAAGAGTAAAGGCATTACGATTCCCGCAAGCACCATGCCGTCAGCTGCTTACTATTTTTGGGTTGACGGGCCAGAAAAAGGGAAGCTGGTTTCTTATGGACTAAACAAACCAGTTGCTGCACCGGATCCTTCTCCTGATCCTATTCATACGAGTGCAACTCATATCTATAATAACTGGTCTTCCAATGAGCCTAATAATTCAAACGGTGAGCAATGTATGCATTTCTATTCATCAGTAGGTGGATTGTGGAATGACTTTGCTAATGGCAATACTTCGTGTACAGCATACGTTATTGAATACGGTGGTATGGAGGGCGATGATGATTCCGGCGTCGATACCTCAACAGGCGATGGGGATGCCAATGTTGATGTTTATGTAAAGGTCGATATCAATATCGATCCTGAAGGAAAAACCATCACGACTGAGGCTGATAATATTTCAGTGGGTCAGCCTCTTTCTATTCGCGAAAACGTTAACGGTGGCGATGTCGTAACCATTACAGGCCGCGATGAAAATCAAAACTTTATTACCGAGCCAACAACGCCAACACGCACGTTCTATCAATTAAAACCAGGCGGTAATGTCAACAGAGATGATGACTGGATTCTGATGGATGAAGAACCTAAGCATGTAGGAACGTATAAGGTTGTGTCCAATGCAGTATTCCAACAGCCATTTGAGCAAGCAGATGGGCAGCATGGTGGCTTAGTAGACTATAAGCCAGGTTCAACTACCTTTAAAATTAAGCAAAAAGAACTTGATCTGACTGATCCGGCAACACCAGTAACTCCATCGGCACCTGAGGATCCTGATAACCCGCTTGATCCTGATGATCCTAATAACCCTAATAATCCTGATAATCCCAATTATGTGCCTGATGGTACAAAAGATACGGTTATCACTGACGTAGATCCAACTAATCCAACAAATCCAGAGGGGACAAAAGTTCCTGTTTCAGGACGCAATTATCTCAAGACTTACGACGGAACCAATACTCTTCCTGCTGGTAGCATTAACGTTTCTGACCTTTTGCCTAAGGGCGCTCAAGCGTATATCACTTACACCAGCGCAACGTATGTAGATAGCAATGCCGGTGTTGGTAAAGATCTTGTTTTACAAGGTGTTGAGATCCACGGATTGGAAGCAGCCGACTACGCTATTAAGGGATTGCAAAGCGATGGCACGCTTACCGTTAAAGGTATTATCGCTCCTCGTGAATTGGTGATTGATGCACGCTATCCTCAAGATCCAACGTATGATTTGTCTACTTGGATTACTGGTGTGCCTTATGCCGACCCAACCAATAAAGATGCGGTTGATCCTACCTATTATACGAACGTTGTAGAAGCCGCTGCAGATGCTGATATCAGCACACTTCCTAAGAATTCGCTTGTACCAGGAGATGCGATCGAGGACGTTTTAGGTGATGATACGTATACGGTACAGACACGTGGCGGACTCGTTTTTAATACAAACAATCCTCAAGTAGGAACGTATCTACTCACGCCTCATTTTTCAAAGGTTGCAACGCAGGGAAGTGCGCAAGGTTTCCTGACGGATAATGGAAACTATGTTGTGAAATTTAATGCGGCACAACTTAAAGTTACTGAGCGACCCATCATTAATATTACTGAGACTGACGAAGGCGATCCTGACCCCATTGTAATTGAGGAGCCGGTTAAACCAACAACACCAAAACCTGATCCTATTGGAGATGATGAGATCAAAAAGATCATCGAAGATCATTTCCCTCAACCAGGCGATGATTCATCAGGAAACAAGCCTGGCACTAACCCGGGCGGCAATCCAGGTGGCAACCCAGGAGATAAACCGGGAATTCCTGAAGGTGTTGATCCTATCATCACCATTACTAAGGGTGGTACGGTAGTTCCTGAGATTGATCCGTCAGAGCCGGGCGAGTACCACATTCATGTGGTGTATCCAGATCCTGAAGGTACTGATGTTGAGGTTGACATTGTCTACATTGTAGAGAATCCACCAACACCAACTGACCCAGAGGCTCTTACGTTTAACATCACTACCAAGCTTAAAGGTGCGACAGCAGGAGCTACTATCACCCCAAGCATGAGTGTCGTGAAGGGTTCAAACGCACAGGTAACATGGGCAGCAGGTGAAGATGCCTACGTTGCTCTTGTTGAAGTCGATGGAAAACCCATTGATACAGCATCAACAGAATTTAATTTTGAGGCTATTGCTGCTAACCATGAAGTTGTTGTAACCCTCGTACCAGTACCTGTTATCAATGCCCATACTACTAATGGTTTCTATACCATTTCAGTTAATACTTATGGTGCGACAGCAGGTATTGATTCAGTAAGCCCATCTGCTATTACCACCAAGGGCGATAATCACTCTGTTTCTTGGAGCGTGCTACCGGGCTATCAAGTTCAGAGCGTGTCAATTGATGGCAAGAAATTGAGCGCAGATCAAATTGCACAAGGTACATACACCTTTACCAATGTTAGTGCAAACCATGCTGTTGACATTGTCTTTGCAAGCGAAGCGGGAGATCCTATGCTTTCGCAAAATATGCTTCAGGTAACCACTAAGATCGAAGGTGGTCCTGGCATGATCACGGGCGGTTCGACTGTTGTGCAAGGTGGCACCTATAAGGTTGCATGGGAGCCTATTATTCAAACGACAACAGATCGCAGTGATCCTAATTATGCGGTTTATGAAGTTGTGAGCGTTAAGGTAAATGATTCGCTTGCTGCAGGCAATGATGATCGAGAGCTTGAGCTTGCTAATATTAAAGAGAACAAAGAAGTCGTTGTTACCTTAAAGCCGGTTACGTACAACGTTAAGATCATGACGTATGGAAACGGTACCGCTAAGCCATCACGCACGGTATTTAAGGGCAACCATTATATTGATATCGATGCCGATGCAGCAGCAGGTGCTCGTATTACCTATATTGAGGTAGATGGACAAGAAGCCTACAAAGAAGCTTCTACTGCAACAGGGGCTGCTGAGCAGGCCGCAGATGCTCGTTTACCATTAGCATCAGTTGCAAACCTGCTTTCTACAAGTGTTAGTGCCTTTGCCCATATTGAGGGAGTAGAAGGCGATGAGCAAACACAAACTTCTACCTCGTCTGGCAACAAGACATCATCTGCAACAGCAGGCGCAACAGATTCTGCAACAGATGTTGTATCAGGATCAGAGCAGGCAGGATCAAGTGACGAAAATACTACAGAAGATGGCGTAAGTGGTGCTACTACCAATGAAGGCAGCGATCTAGGCGCTGACACATCTGAGTCTGCTACGGCCGACAACCAGGGTGTACAAGCTAGCGATGCAGAGCAAGATTCAACAAACGCAACAGAGCAGGTAGCAGAAGACTCATCGGCTGATGCTCTAGCAGCTGCTCTAAAATCAGAGCAGATTGTGAATGCGCTTGCTCAAACAGCACAAGCACTTTCTGCTATCACACCAGAATTTGGCACTGAGAATGTAACTCAGCCAACGCGCAATGATACTAATACTCATATGGATATGGGTATTACTGATATTGACAAAGATCATGTTATCAAGGTGTATTTCGCTGATGAAAACGAACCGCCAGCAAACCCCGACTCGCTCAAGGAGCAAGGCAAAACTCCGGTAGAGATCGAGGTTGGCATTGATGGCGGGCCAGGTGAGATTACGGGCGGCGGCATTTTTGATAAAGATGCAATCGATCCATCTAATCCACCTAAGGTGCATTGGGATATTCCTGAAACGTATATGCCTACCGAAGTGGTAATTACTCCAAAAGGCGGCAGCTCAAATCCTGTTCGTATTCCTATTACGGACCCTGATGCAACAGAGATGACATTGCCCGATTGGATTTTCAATGGCGATGGACCTTATGAGGTAACACTTGTTACTGATAAGCGTGTTGAAGGCGATGATGTAGTACCGCTTCAACGCGATGCCAACAATCCCAATAATGCTGAGCAAGGTGAGAAGTTCTTGATCGAGACCCATATTAGTGGTGGTCCTGGAACTATTACGGCAAACACCGAAGTCAACAAGAGTTCAAGTCAGACCGTAACGTGGACTGTGGGTGAATACAATGGCGTGAAGTATCGCGTGGCAAAAGTTATTATTGATGGCGTTGAGCATCCTGAGCTTATAGATGCCACTGAGTATACCTTTGAGGATATTGCAGCCAATCATTCGATTGAGGTTGTTCTCGAACCAATTCCTAATCCAGAGCAGGCAGGTGGCACTGACGGATCTCAGCAAGGAGATAATGCTGACCAGAATGGACAGTCTGGCAAAGGCTCAACTACCAAGACAGGTGATGTGACCATGCCATTTGTTGCTGGAATAAGCATTCTTGCAATACTTGCTGCAGGGGCACTCATTGCGATGCGTCGATTCTCGAAGAATTCATAAATGTTTTTGATGAGCGAATAAAAATACGCTGTATGCAGAAAAAAGCGGGAGAGAACATCTCCCGCTTTTTATTCATAAGCAACTGACATGAGTTATGGCTGATAGTTGTAACAAAAATAATCAAGTTCGTAACGAAAATATATTGAATTGATTACAAAAAAATGACAATATAAATCTAACTGTAAATCGGGCGACAGTAAGGGATGATTAAGATGTATGAGGCTATGACGTCTCGACTCTCCAAAAAGTTCTGGGGAGTCCTCTTAAGTTTGCTCTTGGCAGTCGGCATGTTGGGCTACGGCTTTGGCTCTAATAATGCTTATGCAGTAGATGTAGGAGCTAATCCTACCCCAAAGGTTGATATTGCAGTCAGCTTGCCTTCCGACTATCCAGGAACATTCTTGGAATTCAAGCAAGAACTAACACAAAAGTTGATCAGTGAAGGTATGGAACCAGGCAGTTTCCGTATTACTGATACAGCAGCAAAGATTGATACCAGCAATACCGAAGGTTGGTTGGTGTATAACCACAATACCGGCAGCGCGAATATTGCAAGTTATTTTGATGCGAATCAAGGTAAATTAACGAATACGAGTTGTGTTGGCTTTAGCAGTCATATCTATAATTTTACTCAAGACGGTAAAACGAGCATGGTTTTTGCAGGATACCCAAATATCTCTGCATTTGACGGAATGATTTACCCGGCACCAAGCAATGCTCGTCGTACATTCAGTTTCGATGTAAACGGCTCTGCAGTCAAAACACATACACTGAATAGTACGGGCTTTATGATGAATGTTGGTAAAAACGCTGATGGGACATTGAGCGGTTATTACCTTCGTTTGACAGGTTCGAGTGATAAGATCTCAAACGCTGCTATTTATAAAGTAGACAACTTTAATCCTACAAATAATTCCGTGATATCAGGTAGTCAAGTTGGTAGTGCTACCCAAGCAACAAATCTTGGTACAGTTAATAAGGCACGTTTTACAGTAGAACTTCGTGAAACGAGTGTAACTGTTCAGAAGCAGAACTATGATGCTTCAGGTAATCTTGGTGATATTGAGACATTGTTTGGCGGACCTGTAGCTTTGGTTGCTAATGGTTATAACGGCTTCGGTCCTTATATGCAAAATAGCAGTCATAATTGCCAAGTCTTCACTCAGTTCTCCTTCCTTGATCTTGAGATGAAGTATGATTCTAGTGCGTTTGATGCGTTGAAGACGACTCAGTATTACGAAGGCGCTCAGCAAAAATACTTCATTAATCTTGCTGGCGATTCTAACGACCCTCAGATTCCTGATGAGGCTGACCAAACGTATGCTGATGGCATTAATCGTATGAATGAAAACGAGATCTTCTATCTCTCTAATGCTCAAGATGGCAAGATTATTCGTGATACAACAACCGATGCTGATGGCACTGTCCATCAGGGACTCGGATCTCAGAATGGCTATATTGCTATGTCTGATGATTACGTTGGAGAAATGGCTCGTTATATTTACACGAGCTTTATTGAAGGCAAGAAGTTTAATCAAGCACCTATTGCTTCACCAATGCCTTTGGCAAACTTTTATATGGTAAATGCTGCTTCTGGTGAACAGTTAATGACCATCCATCAGCAGCATCTCGTAAATACAGATTCGACGGTATCAGTAAATATCGTTGATAAATCTAAAATTGGACAGCTTGCTGGTACTGGTACAGATGCACGCATTGCTCAGTGGCGTTTCCGTGTCTTGGATCCTGATAACAACCAGAAAGCAGATAGTGGCTGGGTTGATAGCGTATCCAAGATTCCTGATTACGTGTTTGATAAAAATAGCAAACACGGAAAGTGGATTTTCGAACTTACCGTAAAAGATCAGTTGGGTAATGAGTCTAAGGCTTCTCAGACCTACATTACGGCATTTCTTGATAACCAAAAGCCTGAAATTGCAGGAACTAATGTTTCAAGAAATACTGCTCGTTTTACTTTTACCGATACTGGCCAAGGTATTGATGATGATGGTATTACCTTCATTGAGGACAATCGTGGATCTGGTGTAGCAGCATATTGGATCACCAATGATAAGAATGCCAAGCCAGCTGAAGATGACTGGATTTATTTTGATGAAGTACAGCATTCAAATTATGTTGATTACGATTTAGATGATACTCAAGCTATTATTGTGTGGGTAAAAGACGAATGCGGCAACATGGGTCCTGAAACTATGTTCCAGCCTACTCGCGTGCAAGTTCAAGACCCTGATGGTACTCCTATTGAGGATTACATTGTAATCGGGGACAAGCCAATCATCGTTCTGCCTGATGACCCTGATGATCCTGAAGATTCGGATGAGAAGTTCTCAGGTTGGACTACTCCAGAAGGTACGCCCGTAACACCTGGTACTGATGTTCCTGTGCCGGACGATCACACTATCATTATTCGACCAAGCTTTGCTAAGGATTATGCAAATCTTATCTATTTGGCAAATGGCGGTGTAATCGAAGAAGGTTCAACTAAAACTACATCTACGTTCCGCGTGGTGTCAGGTAACTCTATTAAGCAAAAAATCGAAGATCAAAACATTTATCCTGTACGCGAAGGTTATTCATTTGCGGGTTGGAAGTTGATTTCGGGGCAAACCAATGCTGAAGTAGATGCATTAGTTAATAAAACCACCGGTGTTTCTTCCGCTCCAGATACAAAACTCATTGATCCAAGTGATCAGGTTGCTAATCTGGTTAAGATTGATCCAACCGATGAGACTGCACCTACACCCGAGAGCAATATTAAGCTCAATAACTACTATTTAGTAGCTCAGTGGCAGATTGGTAAATACAAAGTAAATCTTGATCCTAATGGTGGATCAAATCATGGTGTAAACAGCTTTGAAAATATTGATTATCAAGCCAATATAGGTACTCTCGCATTTCCGACAAGCGGACGTAGTATTCCAACGAAGCCGGGATATATTTTCCAGGGCTGGTCAGTTGATAAAAACAACAACACTGCAAACATGTTTGCAGTTGCGCAAGGTATTAGCGCCACTCCTGTTACAGCACCTCTAATGCCATCGCGCGACTTGACAGTCTATGCGGTTTGGAAAGAAGATCCTAATAAGTTTGTTGTTCATTTCGATTCTGATGGCGGCTCTCGTACAAGTGACCAAGATTACAAGACTGCAACCGCAACAGTCTATCAGGCTCTTCCAACTGTTGTGAAGCCTGGCTATGATTTTAATGGTTGGTATTTTGTCAATACTGATGGTTCACTTGGTGACCAAGTGAACAGTGGAGATGCATTAAAGCAGAAAACAGAGCATACACTTAAAGCACAATGGACACCTCGCGACGACACAAAATACACCGTTGATTACTATGTCAACTCGGGCAATAAAGATGCTAATGGTAACTACATCTATGCCAAGGTAAATAGCCTTGACGGTGGTTCTAATCCTACTAAGACATACACTGGCACTACTGAGTCAGCAGTAACTGTTCCAGAAAGCGATAAGCTTGCTGAACTCACTACTGGTGAAAAGACTTATTGGTACAACCCAGAAAGTTCCCGTGTAGAAACCACCGATGATGTTCAAACGGTAGTTAATAACAATGTTTTAACGGGAACGATTACAGGTAGCCCAAATCTTTCCTTAAAGCTCTACTATGACCGTTACTTTGATGTAACTGTTGTAAAAGAGGGTGAAGGCGAAGGCACTGTAGAGAATGCGATTAAGCAAAAAGAGGGTTCAACCCCTACGGTGAGCTGGAAAGCAAATGCGGGCTCGCATGTTGCTCGTGTAATTGTTGACAACGTTGTTCGTGATGATCTTATTAACGCTGGTTCTTATACCGTTGATAATCCGCTCGAGAGCAATGTTAACGTTCGTGTGTTGTTCGAAAAAGATAGTGCAGATCAGCCAGGTGGGGATAATCCTGACCCTGTTACTCCTCCCACGCCACCTGTAACGGATAATACCTATTTCCAGATCAATACGAGTGTTGAAGGAACCAATAATCCTCAGCTTTTGAACTTGACCGCTTCGCATAGCGTAAAGAATAAGCAGTCTTCAATAGTAAGCTGGGATCTTGATCCGCAGAAAGCTCCTTACACAATTGAATCAATTACGGTTGATGGAGTAAGTCAAGAAGTAAAGAATAAAGGAGACGTAAACTTCCCTGAAGTTATTGGGAACCATAGCGTAGTTATCAAAGTTAAAGAACTTGCATCTTTGGGTGGTATTGATGTTGTAACTGATGATAAATATACGGTTACCGTTAATCGTTATGGCGGAGACAGCAATGTCGAAACTTCAAAGACGCAATTAGTAACCAAGGGGCAAAATATAAAGGTAACTTGGAATGCTAATCAAAGTGAATACAAGATTGCTAAAGTTGTTGTAGATGGTGAAACACTTGTTCTAAATAACAGTCAACTTCAAAACGGAAGCACTAGAAACCAATTAAATAACATTCAAGCAAACCATGTTGTTGATATCTATATGATCCTTCCCGAAAAAGATGATGAAGGAAATACGGTAGATCCTGAGATTCCTGACTACACTAACAAAGATGAGTTTGTAACTATTACAACCAAGCTTGTTGGGGCAGAAGGTGATATTAAAGGTTCAATTACTGCTGGCGCTATTGTCAAGAAAGATGAGAATGCAGACTATCCTGTTGATTGGCAATTAGAGTCTTCGAATGCTTCAGATAGCAATAATGCTCTTGCTGGCCTTGTTAAGGGCGATGATGGTTATTACTATCATGCCAATGGTAAAAACGATGGTTATGTTTGCTATGAGCTTGAAAAGGTCATGGTAAATGGTCAAGAGGTTTCAAAAGAAGAAGTTTTAAATGAAAACGGAACCATTAGCGTAGCAACTGACGCTAATAAAGATATTGAGGTAGTCGTAAAACCAGTTCGTCATACGGTGACTATTACTAAGTATGGCCAAGGCACGGTATCTCCTACCAAGTCAGTCTACCACTTAGACGATTACACCAACTTAGGTGCAACTCCTGATAGTGGTTGGATTTTGACCAAGGTAGATATCGATGGTGCTGAAATCTATAAGTATGGCTTTATTGATGAAGCAGTAAGTGCAATACAAGCTCTTGTAGATAAGGCTACAAGTGATACTACAACACAGCCAGAAAGCACTGAGACAGAGAAACCTCAAACTGAAGCACAAGATCAAACAAATGCTTCAGCAAATGAAGCTGAAGATGCAACTCAAGATGCAGCAGTAGAGCCAACTAATACTGAGGCAGAAGCACAAGATCAAGCAGCTACAGAGGTAATTGAACCTCAGGTAGAAACTACGACAGATACGATTCTTGATGAACCAAAGGCAAGTGAAGAGGCAACTCAACTAAATCTTGAGCCTGTTAACTTCTTGTTCAATCTCTTTAAATTTGGCAGCATTACCGAGCCAGCTTTTGCTGAGGGTGAGAGTGACTTTGATCAGAGTAAATTAGATCAGACTAATATTGTCACCGATCATCAGATTGATGTTTACTTTACTAAGCAAGCAACCAATGAGGATGGCACCCCAAAGACCGATCCCGATGATCCAACTAAGCCTATTGCTGAGCCCGTTCCTACTACGCTCTATAACGTATCAGCAAAGATCGTTGCTGGTGAGGGTTCAATTGATGGCAACGCTAAGGTAGAGCCTAACGGTAATGCAACAATTACTGTTACCCCTGCTAATGGTTATGAGATCGGTTCTGTAACCGATGCCGAAGGTAATACCTATACTCCCAACGAGAAGGGCGAGATTGATCTTACTAACGTAAACAAGAATATCGAGCTCAGTGTTGCCTTTAAGCGTACTCCTGTGGAAAACAATGATCCTATTAAGGGTAATGTTGAGCCAGTTCCTCAATTCAAGATCACTGCTACCGTACAAGGTGGTCCTGGTAGCATTAATGGAAGCGGAACTGTCGACAAGGGTGCTGATCGCACAGTTACGTGGAGCGCAGCTGAGGACACCGAAAACATTGCTTACATTTTTGTTGATGGTAAAGCTTTAACAGGTGATGAACTTCAAAAGGCAATCGAGGATGGTTCCTTCACTTTCGATGATGTAAGTGAAGACCATATGATCACGGTAGTATTCGACACCAACATCAACAACATCGACACTGATGGTGATGGTGATCCTGACATCAATAAAGATACTGACGGTGACGGTACTCCTGATGTAGATATCGACACTGATGGTGATGGTGATCCAGATGTTAATAAAGACACTGATGGTGATGGTGATCCAGACATCAACATTGTTGACAAGGATGGCGACGGTAAACCAGATCCAGTAGATCCTAAGAAGGAAGATCCAAATAATCCAACTGTTCCTGATGTAAACATTGACCTTGATGATGATGGCAAGCCAGATGTTAATAAGGACACCGATGGTGATGGCAAACCAGACATCAACATTGTTGACAAGGATGGCGACGGCAAACCAGATCCTGTGGATCCTAAGAAGGAAGATCTTGAGAACCCAACTAAGCCAGATGTGAATATCGATACCGACGATGATGATATTCCTGACGTTAATATTGATATTACTGATGACGGTAAGCCAGACGTAAACGTTGATACTGATGGTGACGGGGATCCTGATGTCAACATTGTTGATAAAGATGGTGATGGTAAGCCAGATCCAGTAGATCCTAAGAAGGAAGATCCAAATAATCCAACTACTCCTGACGTAAACGTTGTTATTGATCCTGAGACTGGCGAGCCAATCTATAACTTTGATCTTCCGGTAACTGATCCAGAGGATCCTAAGTATCATCCAACCGTAAACGTTGATACTGATGGTGATGGCAAACCTGATGTAAACATTGACGTTGACGGAGACGGCACTCCTGATATCAACATTGTTGATGAGGATAAGGATGGTAAACCTGATGCAATCAAGCCAGGTACCCACCCAACTCCAACCATTAACGTTGATACCAATGGTGACGGTATTCCTGATGAGGGAATTGACCGCAACTACGGCAACGCTGAGTTCTGGCAATATGTTGATGAAACACTTGCTAACCAGCAAGGTGGAAACAGCATTGATAAAGACGCAAAGGGTGGCAAGGATAAGTCCAAGAAGTCTAAGTCTTCTAAGACTGGCGATATGACTGCTCCTCTTGCAG
>CAJMOJ010000002.1 GCA_905215035.1 uncultured bacterium | reverse complement strand
TGCCGGTGCGGGAGGAACCACTGAGCGTCTTATTGATATTACCCAAGAAGATGCTCAACAGTGGCTGGATTGGATCCAACCTGGTGGCAATAAAACGACAAATTAAAAAGAAACGAATTAAACATGGCTGCATCATCGGTTAATCATGAGTGGATTCCGCAAGGATTTGAAGATGTATCTCATCGTACATCAATCGATGATGAGCGTACGTTAGCAAGAGATAAGCAGGAAACGAGCAAGGAGCAAAAAGCTGCGTTTAAAGCATCGCTTGTAGAGGCTAAACAACGTAAGAAGAAACAGCGTCGCTATTTGGCGGAAAAACGCCGTGCGGCACGTGCTGCACGTGGCCATGATTATACGGTTGGAGAAGAAATAGCTAATGCGGTTTCTCATGGTATTGGAGCGGGGCTTGCGATAGCGGCTATTCCTATCGCTGTAGTAATAGCAGTAAGTCATGGCGGCGGCGTATCGTTGTTGTGTGCTTTGGTGTATACCATTGGCATGTTTTGTGAGTATCTCATCTCAACGCTCTATCATGCTATTCAGCCTCTAGGCGCTAAACGTGTGTTTAGAATTCTTGATCATTCGTGTATCTATATTTATATTGCCGCTACCTATATGCCGTACTGCTTGCTTACTTTAGGTGATGTGGGTGGCTTGTGGCTCTGCATTTTTGTGTGGACTGTATCGTTGCTAGGTATTGTGTTTGAGGCATTTTGGGTAACACGACCGCGATGGATATCAGCAGTGTTGTATGTTGCGCTTGGGTGGTCGGTTATCGTGTTCTTGCCCCAGCTCTATAGTTTGCTTGCTCCAGCGGGCTTTTGGCTTTTAGTGGCAGGTGGCGTGAGCTATACCATAGGTGCCGTTTTGTATGCTGCTACAAAAAAGATACGATATATTCATTCGGTCTTTCATGTTTTTGTTTTGGGCGGCTCGGTTTGCCAATTTCTTTCCATTATTTTGTATGTTTTGTAGAGACCTGATTAAAATTTGGTTGAATACTGCCGTAAAACCTATCGGATTAGTCATTGATATCAGCATCAAATAGTGGGGCACAATCAATGGTTGGTGGGCTCTTGAGTAAAGCCTTTGATGATAAAACCCCACTATAACGGGCATAAGTGTTCTGGTAGAGAAGATGCTGTATACCACAGGAAGACGAAATGGTAAAGACCGTTCACGGGGCAGTCTAAATTTGTGAGATACCGATAAAGAGCTATAATTGATAACGCTGAAAAGAGATACAGATGTCTCATGAGATCACGCAGAGAAAAGCGTGTGCGCATGGAAGCCCTTATAGATGTCTGTTATCTAAAACGGCTTGGCAAGTAGTCGGATTACGTTCACGGCACATCTGTGTTTGTCATGCGCAGGTGTGAGCAATGGACCAATCAAGACATGGATTGCGTGCACTTGAGAAGCACAAGACCTTGTTTGAGATGAAAGCAAGCCCGGACCTTGGAGGTTATTTGGCTTCAGCCAATATACATACTAAACAGCGTCGGTCGCCTGCAATGCTTTTGATTCTTTTGGCAATCGTCGCGGTTATCGGAGCGCTTACACTTACTATTACTAACGCAGCACAAGGCGCAAATGAAGCAGATACATCAACCATTGGCGTGGGTGATTCGCAATCGGCTTCAGATTCAGAAACGGTGGCTGCGGCAGACAGAATCAAAGGTTTATCCAATGATGATCTTGCCCAGGTATCCGATGTTCCTTCAGAAGTGGTAAATCCAACGGATGCTTCTCCTCGTTCTATTACGGTCAAAGATCCTGATCCCGTTGTCGTTCCTGTTGCAGTTGATTATTCTAATCCTACTGCCGTTGAGAAAGCGCGTGAGGTTTGTACGCTTGACCCGCTGCCTACTGCTCCTCGAGTAGCTCCTGATGTGCATGACGGAAGTTGGACTAGTGGCGTAGCTAGTGCCTACAATGTTGCTACTAATGATGATGGCAAGGGCAATTTTGGTGTTACTACTACTGCCTCAGGAGTTTCTCTGCATGGTGGCTCGGTTACTGTAGCAGTTCCTGAGAGCAAGTCATATCTTTTAGGACACATTGTTGAGATTTGTTATCAAGACAAGGTAGTTATTGCCACTGTTACTGACACGGGAAGCTTTGCTAAGTATGGTCGTGCACTCGATTTAGCTCCTGGTGTTTATACTGCCTTAGGTGCAAGCAATGTGGCTGATTGGGGCACACGTACGGTGTATTACCGTTTCCTCTAATCCTTGCTGACCTTGCAAGTTTCTTCTAAATTTCTCTTGAGCTTCTTTGCTGCCTAAAAGGGCTGGTAGATAGTCTGTTTTCTCTTGCGGAAAAGCGGATATTGAAGCCGCGTTCCGGCGCAAGGTGGCAACTCTGTGCAAAAAGCCTAGTTTTAGTGTCGCAACATACAAAAAGCTGCAAACATGTGTTATCCACGCGTGAAACCCGTACACTATCTGTGTAGTTCAACTTCTTGTTAGTGCTCTACGTCATTGCTTGTGGCTAGTTCGCGCTATACTAAAGACTCCTTTAAGTAAGAAAGGGTGGCTATGAGCAATATCATCGTGGTTGGTTGCGGGCGCGTTGGATCTCAGCTTGCAATCATGCTCTCCAACTACGACAACAATGTTTGTGTTATTGATCGTAATCCTGAGGCGTTTGCCTCTTTAGGCCGCGACTTTAATGGAAGTGTCTTTGTTGGAGCTGGTTTTGATGAGGAAGTTCTTGTTAAAGCTGGTATTGAAGAATGCGATTTTGTGGCAGCAGTTACACAGTCAGACAATGCTAATTTGATGGTTGTTGAAATTGCTCGTCGACTCTATGATGTCCCTCATGCTTTTGCTCGTCTTTACAATACCAGCCATGAGCATGCTTACTTGCAGCTGGGTATTGATTACGTGTGTGGAACAGCCCTTGTGGCAGAAGAGCTTTTTTCCAAAATCATGTCGGGGCTGGGAGATCATATTGCTACCTTTGGCGACTATGAAGTTTTGCAGTTTGCGCTCGACCTTACTGCATTAGGGAAAACTTCTATTCGTGTTGGTGAGATCGAAAAGAATCACGATATTAGAATTTGTGCTTTTGTGCGATCTGACGGATCTACGTCATCGATCCCTTCTGAAAATAGCGTATTGTTTCAGGGCGATTTAGTTCTTGCCTGTGCGCGTCATGATATGGTGCGCAATTTGGCTAAATATATGAAAAGCTAATGCGTTAGAAGGCCGGAAGAAAGGCCAGGAGAAAAGCTTATGTATATTACGATTGTAGGTGGCGGCAAGGTTGGCGTGTACTTGGCCAACTTCTTGCTCAATGATGGGCACGAAGTCGCTCTTATTGAGGCAAAAGAAAATGTAGCCAAGATACTTTCCGAAACCATGCAAGGTCCGTTTCTGGTGATTTGTGGCGATGGGTGTGAGGTATCGCGTCAAGAAGATGCTGGCGTTGATCACGCAGATATTTTTGTGGCCGCAACAGGACGTGATGAGGATAATTTGGCAGCGTGTGAGATTGCCAGCCGCGTATTCGAGGTGCAACGCTGTATTGCACGTGTTAATAACCCAAAGAACCTCCGCATTTTTAGACGTTTGGGTATTGAGTCAATTTCTTCAACAGCGTTGATCGCGCGTATGATTCAAGAAGAAGCAATGCTTGGTTCTATGTCAGTTGCGGTTGCCATGACCAATGATGACTTAGCGCTTTTGGATATTACGGTACCAGGCATGCAATATCATGATAATGAAGCGGGTGTGCGTGCAGTGGATATAGAATTTGATGAAGGGATTCGCATGGTTGCTGTTAATCATGGCGATGAGATTGAAGTTGTAGGAAATAATACGATTATTCATCCAGGCGATGAGGTTATTGTTGCTGCTGATACTGACAAGCTTACGCGCGCACGAGAGATTATTCGTGCGCTCTAGGGGTTGTAGGTAACTGTATTCTAGTGGTTGCATGCACTCTATAAACAATTTATAAGCAACTATACTTAGCAATAAAGAGTACTTGGGATGCAAGGACTAAGAGATAGGAGTCTCGCTGATGATTGGACGTTATACACGCCCACAAATGGGAGCAATCTGGGAGATGGAAAATAAGTTTTCCATCTGGAAAGAGATTGAAGTTTTAGCATGTGAGGCGCAAGCTGAACTAGGTAAGTCAGGAATTACCAAAGAAGAGGCGCAGTGGATTCGCGATCATGCTGACTTTACTGTTGAGCGCATCGATGAGATTGAAAAAGTTACTAATCATGACGTCATTGCGTTTACCACCTGCATGGCTGAGTACATTGATGCAGATGTTCCTGAGGGACAAGAGCCTCCAAGCCGATGGGTTCATTATGGTATGACTTCTTCTGACTTAGGTGATACTGCTCTTTCCTATCAGATTACCCAAGCATGCGACATTATTATCGAAGACATTAAGCAACTTGGTGAGACCTGTAAGCGTCGTGCTTTTGAGTTCCAAAACACGCTTTGCGTTGGCCGCACGCATGGTATTCATGCTGAGCCTATGACATTTGGCATGAAGTTTGGTTCATGGGCATGGGCATTAAAACGCGCTTTGACTCGTATGGAAGAGGCTCGTGCTGTTGCTGCAACTGGTGCAATTTCTGGTGCGGTTGGAACGTATTCCAGCATCGATCCTTTTGTAGAGCAGTATGTATGCGAAAAGCTTGGACTAACACCTGATCCACTGTCAACGCAGGTATTGGCACGTGATCGTCATGCTCAAGTTATGGCTGCACTTGCCGTTACTGCTTCAACGCTTGAGTCTATTGCTATGCAGGTTCGTTTGCTTCAGCAGTCAGATGTAATTGAAGCGGAGGAACCCTTTACTAAGGGACAAAAAGGTTCTTCAGCAATGCCTCATAAGCGCAACCCGATTACGGCAGAGCGTGTATGCGGATTGGCGCGTGTTGTTAAAGCTAACGCACAGGTTGCGTTTGACGATGTTGCCCTGTGGTATGAGCGCGACATTTCTCACTCTGGCGCTGAGCGTGTTGCTTTAGCTGACAGCTTTATTGCGCTCGATTACATGTTTGGCAAGATGCAGTGGATGCTTGATGGCCTGCAGACCTATCCT
This sequence comes from uncultured bacterium, assembly GCA_905215035.1. Lineage (GTDB taxonomy): Bacteria > Actinomycetota > Coriobacteriia > Coriobacteriales > Eggerthellaceae > Anaerotardibacter. The sequence goes on along the minus strand of CAJMOJ010000002.1, from coordinate 64,040 downwards.
GCCAAGATGGAGCACAATCTGTGGCGTACCAAGGGCTTGATCTTTAGCTCAAAGGTTCTTCTTGCTCTTGTTGATACGGGTATTTCACGTGAAGATGCGTATGTTATCGTGCAGCGCAACGCTATGAAGGTGTGGGAGGATATTCAAAATGCTGTCGATGGACCATCCTATCGTGAGCGTCTTGAAGCAGATCCTGAGGCTAACTTATCCAAAGAGGTCCTTGATGAGATTTTTGATCCTTGGGATTTCTTGACGCGTAAAGATATTGTTTTTGAGCGACTTGAGGATTTAGAGTTTTAATTCTGAGAATCTCGAGCGTGTGGAAACATAAGGTTATAGGGCAAAAATGTGTCCGATTTAGGGTGTTACCCCAGGTAGCACCCTATTTTTATGCAAAGAAGTTCGTACAGCAAAGCGCCTGCAGAAAAATGCGTACAGCAAAGCGCCTGGGGCAAGAACATCTACAGCAAAACGTCTACAGTAAAAGCCTGCGGTAAGAACATCTACAGCAAAAAACGTGTACAGCAGGAAAAGTTATTGCGCGACAAAAACGCGAACGAGTGTGTGGATTCCTTCTCCTGATACTAAGTTAGAAGACGATGCGCTTGGTAATCCTGTATCAGTTGCCACGGTGGGAGTATAACCTGTGGGCGTGATAGTAGAAACACCCACAACATGCTTGCGAATACCTGATGAGACAAGATACTCTCCGTAGGTATCAGTGTTAGAAGGCGCCTCTATCATAAAATAGGTATTGTCAGTGAAGGAAATGCCGGCAATAGCCCGTGTTGATTTCACCATGAAGTAAGCGCCACACCAAGAAGGATTAGCTGATGGCGTTCTACCAAATCTAAACCAATCGAGATTGTTGTATTCAAAAGCAGCGTGCTCAACAAGGGGGGTATACGTTCCCAAGTTAGAGATACCGCCACCATAGTTATAGATGTCAGCAAAGCAAAAGCTAAAACCAGTTTTACCATAACTTGCTAGAGATGGCGTCATAGCGGAAGGAAGCGTCATCTGGTCTATCATTGATGCGTCTTTGCCTGAGAGCTTGGTGAGCTGGTAATACATGTTTGTGGATGCTGCACGCGGAGTGATAACAACCCCATCGCCAACACCGGTAATACGTGTTGCGAACGCTTTATTAGATTCCCAAGCAACATCGACTGCGTCAGATCCGAGTGTGGTTGTTTTAACAGCAGATCCTGATTTAGCCTGCGAACCTTCTGTGTTAGGCATAACTTGCCAGAATGCGCGATCATCGCATATAGCAATCGAAGGCGTAAGCCAAGCCTCATCGCCCTCATCGACAAGCGTAATTGCAGATGTTTGCGCATTGCTTACCCGTGCTGTGTATACGCGCCACGTCTTTTCAAACATATTGGATTCAACCCAAATAATGCCCGATTCGCTCGCACGCACTTCCATGAATTCATACCCTTCTTGGGCGCCCTGCGGGGTAGACAAGACGGTGGGAAGGTTGCCGGAAGAAAAATAGAGTAGTCCAATGCGATGCAGCGGTGACACCGCACCGGTTGGAATAAGGCAGGCAGCAAGCGTGTCATTGTCGGCCCAAAGAAGCGAGCCAGCAGGCAACTTGTATGATGCTGTCATGCGCATATGGTCAGCAAAATTGGTTTCAGTTAAATTGTCCAGATTAGTGACAGCGGACTCAGGAACTGAGATGCCTTGCACGGTGGGTTCATCGGAATCAAAGACGCCGGCGGCGTAGGCTCCACCGGCACCAACAAGTGCAGCTCCGCCTAGTACTCCTGCGCCAATCAAAACATTACGACGGGTAAGAAGGGGTCCTTTGCCAAATCCTGACGTATGAGAACCACCGCTAAATCCCCCTTCATGATTTCCAAGCGTGGTTTCGCTCAAAGACCCATTGAGTGTTCTATTTCTAGAGGATCGCATTTTACGAGATCCTTGTGCAAAGGAAGAGTGATTTGCAGCGCTGGTGGAAAATCCCTGAGGACGCTTTGAGCTAAATGACGTTTTTGTAGAAGGAGAGCTTGATCCGCCTAGCGTGGTGCCAAAACCATGGGACGCACGATCTTTGGCGCCTGATTTGCGCGGCGCTCGAGCACGTTTGCGAGGAGTTGGTTGTTTAGGTGATGAGTTGTGAGAGCTGCCAGGCACGGGTGGGTGATCTCCTTGTCAATACGTAAACAGTAGTAAAAGGTATTGTGACATTTACGTGGCGATAGAGTTTGCTTAAACGTCAATTGTTACAATAATCCCAAATACTACGCATACGAGTAGAACACTCCCAAGAGAGCTAGATTGATCTGTAGAGGCCCAGTGTGAGGAATCGCAGGGAATCCGAGAGGTTTATGGGCGTATTACGGGAAATGCTGGGCGCTTGGGAAGTGGTTTGTCTGACGGGCATATATTTAAGGAAGTGAGAAACGAAATGGCTAATGGAGATACTCGACGTATTTTACTGGTTGAAGATGAGAAGGTCATTCGTGATGCTGTTGCTGCATATTTAGAAAAGGAAAGCTACTGGGTTACGGCAGTAGGCGATGGGCAAGAGGCGCTTGAAGAGTTTTCGCGTCATCATTTTGATCTCGTTATTCTTGATTTGATGCTGCCACGTGTTCCTGGTGAGCGTGTGTGTCGTGTGATTCGCGACAATTCTGATGTTCCTATCATTATGTTAACGGCAAAAGGTGAGGTTGAAGATCGAATTATTGGTCTTGAATTAGGTGCTGACGACTACTTGGTGAAGCCATTTAGTCCCCGTGAGTTGGTGGCACGTGTACGCGCCTTGTTGCGTCGTGTTCATTCTGAGGCTGAGCCACAGCGTGAAGTGCTTGAATTTGGAGATTTGGTTATCGATATCTCAGGCCACAAGATTTTGGTTAAAGGAGAAGAGGTTGACTTAACGGCATCCGAATTCAAACTTTTGACCACCTTGTGTCGCTATCCCGGACGCGTCTATTCTCGCATGGAGTTGGTAGAAAAAGTGCTGGGATATGATTTTGAGGGATATGAGCGCACCATTGACTCTCATATTAAAAATCTGCGTGCTAAACTGGGCGACAATCCCCGTGATCCTCTTTGGCTCCATACGGTTCATGGAGTGGGATATCGATTCGAGGATCCAACAAAAAATAATTAGAAAAATGGGACAAAAAATGGCTCAATAAAAACAACTTAGCAAAAACAATCCGGCAAAAATAACCAGGTACATAACCAGGTACATAACCAGATAGGTTAGAGCGTTAGAACTGTTTTTGAACGTAGTTTTTTAAGGTGGCATGGCTGATATAACAACACATACAACATCAAACACCCAAGAAGCAGAAGAATCAAAAAAGTATAGTGACGCTTCTGCGTATGTTCCTGCTCAAGGAAGTACGCAAGAGGGCGATACCTCTGCCTCTGCTTCTGTTCATGATGGTGGTATAGCTGATGGCGTGCCACCATCTTCTTATCAAGATGCACCATCGCACAAGCCAAATGTTTCCTTACGTGAACGTGCTTCTCGACGTTCATATACGGTGAAAGTTGCTTTTGCGTTTGCGGCTGTGGCAATTATGACGCTCATTATTGAGGTGGGTGTTCTTTCGTTTGTATGGGGCGACCACTTTCAGAATTACACGCGTGAAAACATGCAACGTTTGGCCAATGCAACAGCAAACTCGATTGCAGAAAACTATGTATCGTTTCAAGGCGATTGGTATTCTGGTACGCTTGCTGCTGCCGCTGCTGCAAGCGCGGTTAATGAAGCGGTCTCGATCCAAGTCGTTAATAATCAGGGAGTCGTACTCTATGACGACACTGCACGTAACTTAGGAGATCCACCATTTCAGGCGCGCCCTTCTGCCCAAAACTCGGCCAGTGCTCCTATCATGGTCGGTTCAGATCAGATTGGAACAGTCTATATCCGAGTGTATGGTTCAAATACACTTTTAACGCAGGCAGATGAGGCGTTCAGAACAGAATCATATAGCGCGGTTGTATATGCATCAATCGCAGCGGTCATAATCGCCATCATTGTTGGATTTTTCTTTGCTCGGGCTTTGGTTCGTCCTATTAATAAAATTGCTGATGCAGCAAATGAGATCAAAGAAGGCAATTATCAGGCTCGTGCGCATGTTGAAGGAACTGACGAGGTTGCCCGCTTAGGTAAAACGTTTGACTCAATGGCAGATTCCATCGAGGCCAATCGTCAGCTTGAGCGCCGTTTGGTAACTGATGTTGCGCATGAGTTGCGCACGCCGCTTATGGCAATTCAATCGACTGTAGAGGCTATGATCGATGGGGTTTTTGAGCCTGATGAGGAGCGATTGGAAACACTTAACTCAGAGATTCGCCGCTTGTCGCGTTTGGTAAATGGGCTTCTCAAGCTTTCTCGTTTGGAAAATCGTTCTAATCCAGTTGAGCTCACTAAGGTTGATGTTTCAGAACTGCTCGAGACAATCATCGCCACACATGAGCAATATGTTGAAGACGCTGGTCTGCACCTGATTTTTAACCACGACCCACATGTTTATGTATTAGGTAACAAGGATATGCTGCGTCAAGCAACGGCCAATTTGATTTCAAATGCAGTGCGCTACACCCCTGAGGGAGGCACTATTACGGTGTCGGTTAAAAAGGGCGACATTATGGGACAGATTAGTGTTCAAGATACGGGTATTGGCCTTACACCTGAAGAGGCAAAAATGGTGTTCTCCCGTTTTTGGCGTGCTGATAAAGGACGTGCACGCGACTCGGGCGGTCTTGGCATTGGGCTTTCGGTGGTAAAAGAGATTGTTGATAGACATAATGGTTGGGTGCATGTTGAGGGTAAGCCTAATGTAGGATCCACCTTTACGATCTATATTCCTCTGTATCGTGAGCCAACATCGTCTCATCGTTATAGAAAAGGTTCTCGAGCAGCCGCTCGAAATGCTTCTAAAACAGGATCATGGAGTGTCTCACGTACTGCTTCTCGTAATAGCACGCGCAATAAAAATTCATAGATATATCTCTTATACCGCTTGAAATGATGTAGCGTCGTTTAGGTAAGTGCTGTCGTTTAGACGAGTGCTGCAGATACGTTTATCCGCTTATGTGATAAAGCATTCATGAGAGCATTCTTATAGACAGGCAAACGACGCCAAAAAAAGGCGTGCGACCCTAAAACATGATAAATCTCGGTCTATTGTGTCTAACGGTGATTCATAATAGATATTTGTGGTAAATTACGCCTTGCAAGGCATATGATCGCCCAATAGAGAGAGTTCATACGCCTTGAAAATTTGTGACAGCATAGAAAGGTCCATTCATGGCAGGAATTGATATCAAGCCTGATTATCAAGGTAAAGTACGTGATATTTATGATTTGGGTGACAAGCTTTTATTAGTTACCACGGATCGCATCAGTGCATTCGATTATATTTTGGATGATGAGATCCCCTACAAAGGGCAAGTATTGACGCAGCTTTCTTTGTTTTGGTTTGATCTTCTTTCAGATGTTGTAGAAAATCATCTCATTTCTGCCGATGTGGCTGATCTTCCTGAGCAATTCCAACCTTATGCAGATTACTTGCGTGGCCGTTTTATGTTGGTCAAAAAAGCGGAAATGTTCCCTGTTGAGTGTATTGTGCGTGGCTATTTGACTGGTTCTGGTCTAAAGGACTATCAAGCAACTGGCTCCCTGTGCGGCATTGCGCTTCCTGAGGGATTGGTAAATTCCTCTAAGCTTCCTGAAACGCTTTTCACTCCTTCAACTAAGGCTGAAATTGGGGATCATGATGAGAACATCAGCTTTGATCAGACGGTTGCGTTGATTGGCGCTGACAATGCGCAAGCCATCAAGGATCTTACGCTCAAGATTTACGAGACTGCAGCAGATCATGCTCGTGAGCGTGGCATTATTATTGCTGATACCAAGCTTGAGTTTGGTGTTGTTGACGGTAAGATTATTTTGGGCGATGAGGTTTTGACTCCTGATTCATCTCGTTTTTGGGCCGTTGATACCTACGAAGTAGGCAAGGAGCAACCTTCTTTCGATAAGCAATTTGTTCGCAATTGGCTCAATGAGAATTGGGATCGCCAAGGCAATCCTCCTCGTTTACCACAGGACGTTATTGATAAAACAAGTGAGAAATATATTCAGGCCTATGAGCTTATTACGGGTAAGCCGTTTGAGAAATAAGCCTGATGTATCTTTGTTGGTAGACAGTTAAGCCCGCGTAGAGCCCCTCATCTCATACGATAGGAGTATTTGTACTATGACCATGCGCAACGCTATGAACGAACGCACGCAAAATGGACCAGTTGGACATACCCGCAAAAGCGCTGCATCAGCTAAGCCCAAGAACAAAGCGGCTTCTTCGGTTTATGTGGTTGACCCATCGGCAAAGCCTAAGAAGGGTATGTTTGGCGGCAAAAGCAAACAAGAGCAAACAAGCAAGAGCAAGAAAAAGGCTCAACAAAATATGACGCCGCAAGAGCGCGCAGCGCAAAAGAAAAAAACGCGCGCAGAGCGTGATGCAGAAAAGAATGCGGAATTTGAATTGCGTGATGCGATCCGTGCTTTCAGGGCTGATACGCCGGCATACCATAAATGGCGTCGTGTTTGGGCAGCATGCATGATTATTGGTCTTATTCTTGCTGCGGTTATGTTGATTTTCAACTTTGCTATTCCTGATAGCAATCCTTCTATTGCATTGGTTTGCGGCTTTGCGGCATGGGCATTCTTTATGCTGGGTATTTTTGTTGATATGAAACGAGTAAAGCCCGCTAAAGAGCGTGCATACTTTCAGTCCAATCGCAAAAAGAAGAAAAAGCAGTAAGACGTATCTGAACATAATTTCGTGGATTTACTTTAGAGGTCTATCAAAGTATGCGATTAGTTTCTTGGAATGTTAACGGCTTGCGTGCAAGCGTCAAAAAGGGCTTTATGGATATTTTTGCCGAGCTCGATGCTGACGTGTTTGCAGTACAAGAAACAAAATTGCAAGCCGGGCAGATTGAGCTTGATTTGCCCGGTTATTATCAGTATTGGAATTATGCTGAGCGTAAAGGTTATTCTGGTACCGCAGTATTCTCAAAGCAGCCAGCACGTACGCAGATTAATACGGTAGGTATTCCTGAACTTGATACGGAAGGACGCATAGTTGCGCTCGAATTTGAGGCATTTTGGTTTGTAAATGTCTATACTCCCAACGCGCAAAATGAATTAGCGCGTCTTGATCATCGTATGGCATGGGATAAGGCGTTTAAAGAGTTTTGCCTCAATCTTGAACAGGGTGTGGGGCCTCATGGTGAGACACTTGCCGCTAAGCCCGTTGTCATGTGCGGTGATTTTAATGTTGCTCATACAGAGATTGATCTCAAAAATCCCCTCACTAATGTAGGAAATCCCGGTTTTTCTGATGAGGAGCGGGCGGATTTTACTGATTTGCTTGAGGGGGGATTTGTTGATACATGGCGTGCACTACATCCTGAAACGATCGGGTGCTATACCTGGTGGAGCTATCGCTTTAATGCACGCGCTAATAACGCGGGATGGCGTATCGACTACTTTTTAGTTTCGCAGGCGTTGTTCCCTAAAGTGGTTATGGCGCATATCTGGCCTGAAATTATGGGATCAGATCACTGTCCTATTTCTCTTGAGCTTGATGTTTAGGATGGTATAGATGGGGCAATTATGCGTGATGCCACCGTGGTGAGAAGCAGCGCGGGAGAGACACGTTAATTACAGGAAACAACAAAACTACGAGACGTAGAGCTGCAAGAAGCAAAGCTACGAGAGACAGACGAAGAGAAATAGAAAGTTGTAAGTAAGTATGAGCGCTATGGACCTTAAAAAAATAGAAGAAGGCGTTCGCCTGATTTTAGAGGGTATTGGAGAGGACCCGGATCGAGAGGGACTACAAAAAACACCAGCGCGTGTTGCACGTATGTATGAAGAGTGTTGTGCTGGTCTTTATGAAGATCCCGCCGTGCATTTTGAGACAACTTTTGATGAGCATCATGAAGAGCTTGTTATCGTACATGACATCCCGTTTTATTCCTTGTGTGAACATCACTTAGCTCCTTTTTTTGGTAAGGCTCATGTTGCCTATATTCCAGCAAGCGATGGACGTATTTGTGGAATCTCTAAATTGGCACGCTTAGTTGATGTATTTGCTCGTCGTCCTCAGGTGCAAGAGCGATTAACGTCTCAAGTGGCTGACACCTTGGTGCAAGAATTAAATCCGCAAGGGGTGTTAGTAGTCATGGAGGCAGAGCATCTCTGTATGTCTATGCGCGGGGTGAAAAAAGCGGGTGCCAAAACTACAACAAGCGCCACCCGGGGAGTATTTAGAAAGAATGCAGCAACTAAGGCAGAGGCGCTTTCTTTGTTGCTCAACAACAAGTAAAACAAAGGAAAGGAAATCTACTATGCGTTGCGTAATTTCTGTTTTGGGAAAAGATAGAGCAGGTATTGTTGCTGCGATATCAGGGGTATTAGCAGAAAAGGGCGCCAATATTGATGATATTTCTCAAACTATTCTTGATGATATCTTTTCAATGACCATGTTAGTGCGCTTAAATCCTGAGATTGCTGATTTTAATGCGGTACAGGAAGCCTTGACATTGGCGGGAGAGAGCCTGGGTGTCCAAGTTATTATTCAGCGTGAGGATGTATTCCAATTCATGTACAAGATCTAATTGACAGTGTAGTAGTCATGGATACGATCACTATGAGTGCAACAGAGCCAAACGTACAACCATTAGACGCGCACGCACATGAAGAGCAAGGATGTTCGTACGCAGAAAGTGCTGCCCCAGCATTTGGCGAATTTGTTGATACCATTGCAACGCTGCGCGCGCCGCACGGATGCCCCTGGGATAGAGAGCAAACTCATCAAAGCATTGCCAAAAATATGATTGAAGAGGCGTACGAGGCTCTTGATACCATCGAAGCTTCCAATTGGGATCATTTACGTGAAGAGTTGGGCGATGTGCTTTTGCAGGTTGTGCTGCAATCCCAAATTGCAGCAGATGCTCATGAGTTCACCATTACTGATGTGGTACGCGATGTTAATGCCAAAATGATTCATCGTCATCCTCATGTATTTGGCGATGCGCAAGCAGCAAATGCAAGTGAAGTGTTGGCTCTTTGGGATCAGGTCAAACTCAATGACGAGCGCGCTAAACAAGACGCATCGAGTTCCTCGCTAGATGCAACTGAGCCCGCGGGACTTCTCGCGAGCGTTCCTACGTCATTTCCAGCTCTTATGCAGGCACAAAAGATTTCGCGCAAAGCGGTTTCTGCTGGGTTTGAATGGGAAACGCTTGATGCAGTGTGGGAGCAAGTTGCTGAAGAAATTCAAGAGCTTAAAGAAGCCTATGCACGTGCACCTAAAGATACAAAGGGTAAGGTGGAACAAAATTCGACCGATGCGCACGATGTTGAGCTTGAGCTTGGAGATGTACTTTTTAGTCTAGTAAATGTAGGGCGCAAAATGGGGATTGACGCAGAAAGTGCGTTGCGGGCAACCTGTAAAAAATTCCGTACGCGCTGGGCCTTCATGGAGGGTGTTGCTTACGGTATGGGATGTCGTATTGAAGACCTTTCCACAGAAGAGCTTCAAGCGCTTTGGGATCAGTCTAAGTTGCTTTCGTAAGTAACGGTACGGATCGTAGGTATATGAGTGGCGCGCTTGCTATTCGAGTGGTAAGTAGTAATACGAACATCAAGATAGTAGGCGCTGGTTGCACAGTAAGGATGGTATGAGACGCTATGACTAAAGTCTTTTCACATACCGTTGCTTTGCAGGCAGATATAGTGGATGCGTTTTGCACACTCCAAAAAGGTTTTACGGATCAGTTCGTTTATTACGATAAACAGAAACCACGACGTGCGATGGGCCTTGGTCGCTGCATTGCGTTAACGTCCTTGAATGATGCTGACCAGGTTTTGCAGGGAGCAATTGAAAAACCACCCGTATTCTTCTCCTTTTCTCGTTTTGATGCAGATAATCCTAAGCCTGCTGATGAGATGATGCAGGCTTTCCCAAACTTGCGTTTTATGCTTCCAGAGTTGGTGCTGTTAGAAGATGAGACAGGGGTCTATCTTCAAGTAAATAGTTTGGGACCTGTTTATGAAGGGCGCGTTGCGCGGTTTTGTCGTCATGCTCAAGAAGCGCAGCCCAGGCAGCAACAATCGATTGCTTTTGATCGAATCGATGATGAATTTTCTGATTGGGAGACGCTGATTGAAAAGTCGCTTGCGGCAATTCACTCGGGACGCATCGACAAAATTGTTCCTTCGCGTCGTGTTGAAGTGGTAGCGCATGAACCGTTTTCGTCTAAAGATGTGTTGATTAATTTGATTGATGGGTCAGCACAGGGAACGGTGTTTATGTATCGCTACGGGGATGTATTTTTCTGCGGATGCACACCAGAGTTGTTAGTGGAAAAACAAGGATCAGCGGTTGAGAGTATGTGTCTTGCTGGCACAACTGCTGCTGGCAATACGGCTGAAACAACATTTCTTTTGGCAGAGCAGCTTATGGCGGATCCAAAAAATCGGTGTGAACACGAATACGTGGTTCATTTTATGCGAGAAGTGTTTGGACGAAATTGCTATGACGTGGACATCCCTAAAAATCCATGTGTGGTGGAATTGCGCCAGTTGCAACACTTGATGACGCCCGTACATGCGCGCATTATGAGCGGGCGTACGCTTCCTTCACTCGTATCACAACTGCATCCTACTCCCGCGCTCGCTGGCGCTCCTGTGGGGGAAGCGCTCAAGTGCTTGCGAGAAGTCGAGTCGTATAATCGTGGCTTTTTTGGTGGAGCAGTTGGATTTATTGATGGATCAGGCGATGGATCTTTTGTTGTTGCTATTAGAAGTGGCGTCTTTGATGGTGAACGCGGTTGGATCTATGCAGGGTGCGGTGTTATTGACGGATCCTGTGCCCGTGACGAATATGAAGAAACTAATCTGAAGCTCCAAACGATATTGACAGCGTTTTCAGGCCAGTAAAGAGAAACCCTACGTTTGATTCGTAAGTTCTGAAGTAGCTGCGGAGATTTTATAGATGTTGTTAAGGACGTTGTTAAAGCACCGTCAGGAACACGATGTATGGCGTGAAATATAAAAGGATACGGAAAGAGGATCGTAGTTATGACACAAAGGAGCCATGCCCAAGCAACAGCGCTGTATGTGTCTGCTTTTTTTGATGAACTTATGCGATGTGGCGTTGAAGATGTCGTAGTGAGTCCGGGGTCTCGTTCAACAGCACTTGCTATGGTGGCGCATGCTTCTGATATGTCACTGTATGTTGATATTGATGAGCGTGGGGCTGCATTTTTTGCGCTTGGCCTAGCACGTGCAAAACAAAAACCTGTCGCAGTTATTTGTACCTCAGGAACCGCACTTGCCAATTATTACCCTGCTGTTGTTGAGGCAGAGTCATCGCGTATCCCCCTTATTGTGTTGTCGGGTGACCGACCAACACGATTACAACAATTAGGTGCACCGCAAACGTTTGATCAGCTAAAGACATTTTCTGATCATGTTCAAGGATTTTGGAACATGCCTGAACCAGATGCTGACGTTGAGCACATTGCCTACGCACGTCAAATTGCACGCGAAGTTTGTATTGCGGTTGGCGCATCAGGAGTTTCACGAGGGCCGGCTCATGTGAATTTTCCTTTTGATGAGCCACTAAAACCTGACCTGTTAGTGGAAGAGCTTTTTAGTATAGGGCGCATCACAACACCACTGCCACCACTTTGCTCGGCACATCCTGAGCTTGAAGAGGAGCAGGCGCGTGAGCTAATCGATTGGCTTGCTACAAGACACCCTCTTATTCTTTGCGGTGAAAAGACATTTTCTGAACATATCTCTCCTGAAGAACAAGATATTGAAGCAGCATGTTTGTTTGCGTTAGCAGAATATCTTGATGCGCCACTGATTGCTGATCCTCTTTCAAATCTGCGCTCCTACAGCCATCCTTCAGTCATTACGACGGCTGATACGCTGTTTGCAGGTGGCACGCTTCCTGATTTTGATACGGTTATTAGATTTGGACGATATCCCGTATCAAAGTCAGTGACGCGGTATTTGGAAGAGCATGCGCATCCGCAAATAGTGGTTGATCCTTTTGCGACGCGCGATTTCAACGCGCAGACGGCTGTGTTTATTCCCGTGACGCCAGCCTCGTTTGTCTCATCGCTCTTAGACACTGCATCTTTGCCTGATTCTCCTCAGGGATCTCATCGTGGTGAAGCACTCCATGCGTGGTCCTTGCGTCAGATCCAAGCGCAAGAAAAACTTGATGCGGTGCGGACTACGGGAGCCGCTGATTTTGAGGGAACCTACATCAGGGCAATTCTTGATGCTGCACCCGCAGATTCGCTTATTTTCAGCGCAAATTCAATGACAATTCGTGCTTTTGATATGTTCTATACCGGTCGCGATGATAAGCAAATAACCTTATTGGCAAACCGCGGTCTCAATGGCATCGATGGGACAGTGAGTTCTGCACTGGGTGCAGCGCAAGCGTTTGATCATACAACTCTTGTTATTGGAGATTTGTCGCTCTTACATGATTTGAATGCTCTTGCACTTCAAGCAGAGTTTGAGCGGCGCAGCGTCTGCGCAGAAGCAAAGCCGGTGCAAGTGACAATTGTGCTTTTAAATAATCAGGGGGGAGCAATTTTTGACATGCTTCCACAAAAATCAGATGAAGCATATTTTGAACGTTTGTTTTTAACACCTCATGCTACTAATTTTGAGGCTGCTGCGCATACCTTTGCGCTTGATTATACGCGAGTAGGCTCAGCAGCTGAATGTTATGGGGCGCTTGAAAAAAGCTATGCGCACCCTGGTATAAGTTTGCTTGAAATTGCGCTCCCGCTTGAAGGAGTAACCGATCGCTATGGGACATATCGGCTGTAGAAGATGCGCCCTGTAGGAACTATGCAGTACAGAAGTAAGCGATGCGAAAGTATGTAGTACGGAAAGTATGCAGTACAGAAACAAGCAACACAAAAGTAAGCAACACAAAAGCAAGTAGCACAGGAAATATACAACGCAGGAAGCATACAAGCGCAGGACACATACAGCATCGATACCGTAAAGAAAGGGAAGGAGAATTAGACACGTGTCTCAATCATGTTCGCAGACAAGGCAAGAATGGCGTGTTGAAGGGATTGCGGCCGATGTTGCCGTGACAACACACGTATATGCATGGGGAGATCCTGATAATCCACCCCTCATTCTTTTGCATGGATTTATGCAAACAGGAGCAAGCTGGGAAGCGTTTGCGCAGCAGTTTGCCGATGTGTTTTATGTGGTAGCACCGGATTTGGTAGGACACGGCAAAACCACTTTGGCTTCGCTTGATGAGCGTGCCTTTACGTTCGAAGGTGCTCTTGATCAAGTATTAACGATTGTTGCTGCCTTGCAGGCACGCGGCAATCAAACAAAACCCATTCTGTACGGGTATTCAATGGGCGGTCGTATTGCAGAAATTGCAGCAACGACCTATCCCGGTTGCTTTTCTGCACTTCTGCTTGAGTCTGCTGGTCTTGGTCCTGAAGATGAAGAAGAGCGCCTTGTTATGGCGGATAAGGTGCGTGCGCACATTGATCGCTTGCAAGAGGGTATGGAGGCGTTTGTTGATTTTTGGGAGCAGTTGCCGTTATTTGAAACCCAGCGTGCTCTGCCCGAAGTTCTTCGGGTGGCCTTACGAGAAGAGCGTCTTGCTAATAACCCCATCGCCTTGGCACTTTGTTTATCGCAAGCAGGTCAATATCGTATGGAAAATATGCGTCCAGCTCTTGATGAGCTTAATCTGCCGACGCTTTTCCTAGCAGGCGGCGCTGATGTACGCTATTCTGAAATGGTGCGAAAGTTGGCCATGGCAGACCTGTTCAAGCGCGATAAACCTGGCGTCACTAATTATGCAGTGATTCCTGAGGCGGGACACAATGTGCATGTAGAAGCGTGCGATGAACTTGTTGCGGTGGTAACAACCTTTCTTAAAGAAGTTGATTTATATCCAGAAGATTTAAGCAACAAGCAGGGTTCGTCTCTGTCATCAAAGGGAAGGAATGAAATGAGTCAATTCCCCTGGGTAAACGGTAAGGACTATCAAGAGATCATATATCAGACACTTGATGGGATTGCTAAAATTACCATCAATCGTCCCGAGCGTCGTAATGCATTTACACCGCTCACTGCTATGGAGCTCTATGACGCATTTAGTGTAGCGCGTGATGATGCTTCTATTGGTGTCATTATTTTGACAGGAGCAAATCATGGTGGTCGCCATGAGGATGAGGCATTTTGTTCTGGCGGTGACCAAAAGGTGCGCGGTAACGGTGGTTATGTTGGTGCTGACAGTATTCCTCGTTTAAATATTTTAGATGTGCAGCGTTTGATTCGTGTAATCCCTAAGCCAGTGATTTGCATGTGCAATGGCTATTCAATCGGCGGCGGTAATATCTTGCAAATTCTGTGCGATCTCACCATTGCCGCTGATACTGCTAAGTTTGGACAGACAGGTCCTAAGGTAGGCAGTTTCGATGCGGGATATGGTGCGGGTTATTTAGCTGCTATTGTGGGGCAGAAAAAAGCACGTGAGATTTGGTATTTGTGTCGTCAATACAGTGCGCAAGAGGCACTTGATATGGGAATGGTTAATGCGGTTGTTCCTTTTGATGACTTGGAGGCTGAGACGGTTTCATGGTGTCGTGAGATCTTGAAACATTCAGCGACAGCGCTGCGTTTTATGAAAGCATCATTTAATGCTGCTACGGATGGGTTGGCTGGCTTACAACAATTTGGTGGGGATGCCACCTTGCTCTACTACACAACCGAAGAAGCTATGGAGGGTCGTGACGCGTTCAAAGAAAAGCGTGATCCTGACTTTAGCAAATTCCCTAAATTTCCCTGATGTTTGGTAAAACTATTCGTTGGGATAGGCTGGCAGCAGTGAGGCATAAATAATGCTTGATAAGGCATGATAGCTTAACAGTACTGTTGTATTTTGTTGCCTTCTTATCAACAGACAAGAAGAGCTAATAACCATGCGCTGTTCATCGATTACGGTAAGCAGGTATGGTAAGGCATGTATCGCAAGGAGTTTGATTCGTGATTAAAACATTGGCCCTGTATGCCCAAGAGCATGGTTCGCAACCTATGTTCTACACACAGCTGGAATCTGGCACCATGCGATTGTCGTATCGACAGGTGCGCCTTGCTTCTGCCGCACTTGCACGCGGGCTCATTCGTCAGGGTTATCAAGCAGGAACATACCTTGCGGTTAACTCGTATAATTGTGCTGAGTTTGTCATTATGGCTCTTGCAAGCGCTTATGCTGGATTTAGTTTGGTGGTACTCAATCCTCGTTTGTCAGATGATGAGCGTAACGTACGCATGATGGAACTTGAAACGGCAACGCACCAAAAGGATATCCCAGTCGTTACTGAACAAGCGCTTAAAAACGCGCTCGTTGAATCATTAGGAATGGAGCTTTTAGAGCTTTCTCGTTTGGGCGATGGGCAGATTCCAGTCAATTCTTATACTATGAGCATTCTCGACTTTGCTCATGAGCAAGAAGAGTCGTATAACCCCTCTTCTTGTGGTGTCATCATGTTTACCTCAGGTACCTCAGGTACTCCTAAGGCAGCAAAGTTGCTATGGAAGGATCTGATGGGGGCGGCGATTGCTGCAAATGAACGTTTGCTTGTTCCGCGCAAGGGTGTATGGCAATTGGTTCTTCCCTTGTGCCATGTGGGCGGTCTTGAAATTGTGGTGCGCTGCTTGTTGAATGGCAATCCTTTTATTTTGTATAAACGCTATTCGGTTCAGAGCATCTTAAATGATGTATTGACCTTTAAGGTAACGCATATCTCTGTGGTCGATAAGATCTTGCGTGATCTCTTAGAAAACGACAAAGATAAGATCATCTCTCAGTACACATGTATTTTATTAGGCGGTTCTGCGCTCAATGATAAGACGGTCAAAAAGGCACTGCGTGCCAAGGCACGGGTGTATGCAAGTTATGGCATGACTGAAACAAGCTCCATGATTGCTTGTTCTCGTGTGACGCGTTCTTTTGATGGTGGACTTGAGCTTTTGCAGGGTTATCGCGTCAATATTATGCGCCCTGATGAAAAAGGCGTAGGCGCTCTTCACGTTAAAGGTCCTGGCGTGTTTGCGGGGTATCTGAATGCACGTGCTGCCTTTACGCTTGATGAGTGGTTTGTCACGGGCGATCGCGCTATGATTGATAGCGACGGATTACTTCATGTGTTTGAGCGGGTACATGATCTTATTGTTTCAGGGGGAGAAAATATCTATCCTGAAGAAATCCGTGAGGAGCTCTTACGTATTCCTGGCGTTAAAGATGCCTATGTTTTTGGCACTGCTGATGAAGAGTGGGGCTATCGTCCGGTCGCTTTCATCGAGGCGGATTATTCAGCAGAAGCAATTGATCGTGATCATAAAGATTCTTGGCTCTATCCTGAAGATACCGGTATTAAAGCCGCTTCATGTCCGCAGGAATTTGCGCGCAATATTCACGCGTATCTCGCTGATCGTATGTCAAGTTTGCATCACCCCAAACACATTTTAGTGATGGATGAATTTCCGCGTACGGTAGCCAATAAAGTCAATACCCAAGAATTGCGTCAGCGCTACGACAGGCGCATCGACATAAAATCAGTATCACTGTATCGGGTTCGCCAAAACTTTACGCATCCGGTCACCACAGCAAAAGGTGTTGTTGATACTCGAGAATCGTTCTTTGTGGAAGTTCGTGACTGGACGGGACGTACTGGTATTGGTGAATGTGTTTCGTTTACTACAAACTGGTATTTGCCAGAGACCTTGGAAGAAGATTACGTGGTAGTACGCGATGACATTGCCGAGATTGTCATGAGCGAGCGCTACTTGCATCCGTCCGAAGTATCACGTTCTTTTGCAACGTTTCCTGATATTGCGGACTTTCCGCAGGCAAAATCCGCGGTTGAGTGTGCGGTCTGGGATCTCTATGGCAAGGTAGTCGCTAAGCCACTTCGTGCGTTAATAGGCGGTGCTCCACTCGAGCGCGTACTGGGTGGCGTTGTTATTGGGATTATGGATACCGAAGAAACGCTTGCTGCTGTTGATGCAGCGGTTGCTCAGGGATATGAGCGTGTAAAAATCAAGATTGAACCTAATTCAGCGGTTGATAAAATACGCGCAGTTCGTGAGCGCTATCCTGATCTCACTATTTTCCTTGACGCAAATCAATCATTTAATGAGTCGCAGCTTGACGCGCTGTATAAGTTAGATCGTCTTGCTATTGCCTGTTTAGAAGAGCCATTGGATCCTGACTATGTTCCTCAATCAGGCCAGCGTAGTTTATTCGATCGTCTTTCTACATTGCAAGAGACACTTACGACACCCATCTGTTTAGATGAGTCAGTAGTGAGCGCACAAGAAATGATGGAATCGCTCGAATATGAAAACTTACGCTGTTATGCCGTGAAGATTTCTAAATTTGGCGGCATTCAACCCTCTCTTGATTTTGTGAACTTTGCTGAAGAGCAAGGATTCCAAGTTTGGATGGGCGGCATGTTTGATACGGGTGTTTCTAAGCGTACGTATGCTGCATTTGAAACGCTTGCGGGTGTGGATTTGCCGGGCGATCTTGCTGATTATTCAGAGTATTTTGAGCATGATTGTGCCTATCCTGCGCTTGAGTGTAACAACGGGGAGCTGCTCTTGAACCCAAAGGGGTATGAGACAGGTATTGGTTGTTCACTTGATAAGGATTATCTGGAAACAATCATGATTGACTCGGTCACGCTCAGTAAATAGCACCTAATAAATGGTGTATAGCACATTGTATATAACACGCTCGATAGAAATTGCATATAACGTGTCCGATGGAAATGGCACGCAGCGTGCTCCGATGGAAACAGCATACAATGTGTCCCGATGGGTAAAGCTGGCATAGTTGCACAAAATCATTCGATATAATTTGCGATAAGGTTACCGACAAGATCATAGACAGGATTATTCATGCAAGTAGTACCAGCGTGTGTTTCTCGATCCCATACTGCTAAGCACGTGTTTTGCCAACGGGTGTGCGGGGTATTTTTGAGTGTCATTTTGAGCGTGTTTTTGCTGGGTCTATTCAGCGCTCCGGCGAGTGCGCATGCTGATGCGTTTAGTAGTCAAACACAATCAAAAGGCTCATCAGTAATCAATGATCATTACACGGGCAATTTGTTTGTCATTAATGCTCCCGTAACCAACAAAGAGATTGGTACTGATTTTTATTGGGCGGGAGATACCCTGCAAGCTTCGGGGCTTACGGTAGGCGCGCAAGGCAATGGAAGTGCTTGTGCTGCTGGTAATGGTCTTTCATTTACGGATACTACGATAAATGGATCATTGCGCCTTGCGGGGCAAACCATTTCAATTACTAAAACTGAGGTTGAGAATAATATCACGGCCGCTGGCATGAACATTACAACTGGTTCAGATGTGACGGCAAAGGGGCTCTATGTTGCAGGCAAAACCATTAAAGCAGGAGGCACCTATTTAGGAGCATCACTCAGTGGTAATGACGTGATTTTTTCTGCAACCATTGAAGGCGATGTGACCATCAATGCCGAGACAATTACGCTTACAGAAAATGCAGTGATTGCAGGAGAACTAAGTGTTCCTGAAAACGCTAATCTCACGGTTGCTGAAGGTGCGTCGGTAGGAGAGATTGTTAAACGATCTACGCAAGAAATGGTAGGCGATAGCGCGTCAGGCCTCGCACTTCAAACAGACCTGAGCTCTTTGCTTCCCTTTGGGTCTTTTATGTGGATAGCATTGGTGCTCTTTGCTTTGGCTTCGCACAGTCTCTTGACAGCTCTCTTTACGTGGGTTGGACGCAAACCCATCGAACGAATGGCTATTATGACGCGTGATCGAATGGGTCGTTCTTGTTTAAGTGGATTCTTGGCGTTTCTTGTTATGCCTCTTGTACTTATCATTCTTTCTATTACGGTAGTCGGCTTGCCTATTGCAGCTCTGCTTGGCATCATCATGGTGACCACCTGGTTGTTTGCAATTCCGTTGGCGGGGGCTGCGCTTGGTATTCATTTTTCCAAAGGAAACCATCCCTATATAGGCGCGCTTGTTGCTACTGCAATTCTGACTTTTATCTGTTGGCTGCCAGGATGTCTCACGATTGTTCCTACGGTATGCACTATGTATTGTGTGGGTTGTTGGATCCAAATGGGATATTTGCGTTATACGGCCGCTCATGTTCAGCTGCCCCCTATTCCGCAGGATGCTTCTTAAATCAAGGCACGGTATGGTGATGAGTCACGGTATAATAAATCCTCGCAATTTGAATCAGAGGAGTTAATACGAGTGTCGGGCGCATCAGTACATACTTCGTCAAAACGCATTGCTATTATGGTTGATTCCGCATGTGATATTCCAGCCGCTGTTGTTGAGGCGTGCAATATCTATGTGGTTCCTTTGCTGATCAATTATCCCCATGAAACATACCGGGATCGTGTGGATATCATGCCGCAGGAAATTTATGCCCGCATGCCCGAAGAGATTCCCTCAACATCTACGCCAACACCAGATTCGGTGCTCAAAACGCTCGAGCAAATTCACGCGGATGGCTATACGCACGTTATTGCTGTTACCATTGCGAGTGCAATTTCAAGCACGTTTAATTTGTTTCGCAGTGTTACGACAGGCTTTACTGAACTTGAAACACGGGTGCTGGATTCTCGTTCGTTAGCAATGGGATCAGGCCTTATTGGCATTGCGGCTGCTAAATTAGTGCAAGCGGGTTTGTCGTTCGAAGACATTATTGCTCGCATGGGGCGCATTATTGATAACACAAAAGCATTTTTCACTACGGAAACGCTCACGTATCTTTATAAAGGTGGTCGCCTATCAAGTGCAAGTTATGCATTCGGTTCCATGCTGGATGTTCGTCCCGTTATTTCTTCTAATGCTGAAGGAGCGCTTGAGCCAGTAGTCAAAGCAAAGGGGCGCAAGCAGTCGCTTAAAAAGATGTTAGCACTCGCCAAAAAGCGTGTAGAGGGATTCCGTCACTACAATATTGCTGTTGTAAATAGCAATGCAGAAGTTGAATGTAAAAAGTTCTGCGCAACCGTTACTGAAGAACTACCAGATTTTGTTGATCTTTACGAAGAAGAGATCTGTCCTGTGCTTGTCACGCATGGCGGTCCTGGTCTTATTGGTATTGCAATACAAGGCATTGATGAGACAGATGAGCCTTATCTTGCATAGATCTCGCCTCCATCTCTATTCTTTTTTATTTACCCTTATCGCAAGGTAATAGATAGGCAACGCTCTGCCTACAATCAACTCGTTATTTATCGGTTCTAGCGCTATTGTGAGCAAAGCGCTTTATGATCGTGAGGTGAAGAGACGTAGCGGGACGTGAGTGCTATGTGTAGACAGAATACGGACAACAACAAGGGCCATAAGGAACATAGTCATACGCATGACTATATGGTTGATTTGCCCGATAAACTGGCAGATTTTGTTGCGCGAAAACACCAGGCGGTCAAACATGCAAGCGCTTCTCCGTACGACCAGAAAGTGCGTGAACAGGGCATTGTTCGTGCAAGCTACGTAGGTATTGTTGGCAATGTGATTTTGGTCATCTTTAAAAGCATTGTTGGATTTGCAGCAAATTCAATCGCTATTATTTTGGATGCTGTTAACAATGCAACTGATGTCCTTTCTTCGGTTATTACCATCATTGGCACCAAGCTTGCAGGACGAAGAGCGGATCGAAAACACCCGTTTGGATATGGGCGTGTTGAGTATATGACATCTCTTGTCATTGCGCTCATTATTTTGGCGGCTGCTGTGATGTCAATGCGTGAGTCTATTGATAAGGTGATTCACCCTGCCGTTACGGATTATGGAACAATTACCCTCATCGTCATTATTGCTTCAATTATCGCCAAGATTTTTATTGGTCTCTATCTTACGCGCAAGGGCAGGGAATACGACTCGGGTGCTCTGTATGGTTCTGGTGTTGATTCTAATTATGACGCTATTTTGACCGGTGGTACGCTTGTAGCGGCGCTCGCGGCATTGTGGTTCAACATTAATATTGACGGTATTGTGGGCATTATTATTTCCCTGTTTGTTTTTAAAGCTGGCTTTGATGTACTCAAAGATGCTGTGAGTCCTATTATTGGAGAGCGCGGTGATGACGAGCTAGGACGCGCACTTAAGAAGTTTATAACTTCATATGATGGGGTTTTGGGTGCTTATGATTTAATGTTAGACAACTTTGGTCCTAATGAGATTATTGGCAGTGCTCATATTGAGGTGGAAGACAGTATGAGTGCGTGTATGATTTCTGAATTAACGCGCCAAATTTCTGAAGATGTCTATAAGAGATTTGGCATCATTATCACGTTAGGCATTTATGCAACCAATACAACGGGAAAGTACGCTCCTGTTCATGCTATGCTTCAAAAATTGGTCATTCAGCATCCGAGCATTTTGGAAACTCATGGATTTTACGTTGATGCGGATGCTAACGTTGTGAACTTTGATTTGGTGATTGATTTTAATGAAGATGATAGCGCCATTAGCAATGAGATCGTTCAAAAGATGAAAGAAGCATATCCTCAGTTTAGTTATAACGTCATGATTGATCGTGACTACCTTGACTAATACTACGCCCTCTCATTTTCAAGTTATTTTCTTTAATTGTGTATCGCAGTGTTAAGCCAGCAGCGAGAATAGCGTATCTGTCCAGAGTATCGTAGTTGCGATAAAGATGGATATAAGGCCTTTATAAGACGTAATTAAGATTCGCCTTCTATGATCGAGTCGAAATGGTCATCGTTTCGACTCGGTAACACATATTTTAATATGTGTTACACTAATAAAGAAGGGGATCTAATGAAGAGTTATAGCTCGAGAGAGGTTATACGAATTCTGAAGTTTTATGGGTGGTATGAGGTAAATGTTGTAGGGAGTCATCATCAATTTAAACATCCTTATAAAAAGGGACGAGTCACAATTAAGCATCCTGACAAGGATATCCCGCCTAAAACATTGAAAAGTATCGAACGACAGGCAGGGATTTATTTTGAATGATTTCTTTTTGAGTCAAACGAGTGGAGACATGATGAAAAAGAATGATAGGTATTTTTATCCAGCAATATTTACGTATGAGCCTGGTTGTGAGATCGCGGTCACTTTTCCTGATTTAGAGGTGGCGACAAGTGGCATCAGTGAAGATGATGCACTTTTGTCGGCTCGAGAGTTACTTGGTTGTGTTTTGTTTGGATTGGAAGAAGATGGCGCAGAAATTCCGTGTCCTACGCCCCTTGTTGATGTTGCCGTGGAATCCAATGAGCAGACAGTTCTCATTGATGTATATATGCCATCAGTGCGTCAGGCCGAATCAAATAAAGCAGTTAATAGAACAGTAACCATCCCTGCGTGGCTCAATGCAAGAGCGATGGAGTATGGAATTAATTTTTCTCAAACCCTTCAAAAAGCACTCAAAGAAGAGCTTAAAATCAAGAGCTGAAAATGTGATGAAGGCTGACTATAAACGCTATTAATGCAGATAATTCAGTAATAATCTTAGGCGCTCTCTTAGCTGTCAGCTAATGTTTTTGAGTGGGTGTACCTCTACCATACATGATGTATTGAAAGAACGGTGAGTACATTGGAGACGGTGTGCAGGCATCTGCATGCCGTTTGTTCTGATGGATCATCTTTTAAACGAGAGGAACATCTATGGATCAACCTATGCAGCAGACTACTGAGTCGCAATCAACATCGGGTATGGCAATTGCTGCTCTTGTGCTTGGTATTCTGGCAATCTTGACATCATTCCTTCCCATTATTAATAACGGTGCGTTCTTCCTTGCCGCGCTTGGTCTAATTTTTGCGATTGTTGGATTTGTTGGGATCCGAAAAGGGAAGAAAAAGGGCAAGGGCATTGCTGTTGCTGGAATCGTGCTTAATGTGATTTCGATTGTTATTGTGCTGGCTACCCAAAGCATGTATAGTGCCGCAGTTGACTCGGCAGTTAATGGCCCATCGGCAAGTGTTTCATCAGAAAACGCATCGGGAGATGTCGCTACTACTGATTTGGCTGTAGGAACTTCCATTACTACAGAGGACGGGCTTGATATTAGTGTCCAAGCAGTTCAGACGGGGCTTAAGAACTATAATGGCGATTCTATTACGGGCATAACGGTAACGTATACTAACAATGGATCAAAAGAGGCTTCATTTAATACGTATGATTGGAAGGCTGAGGATGCAAATGGTGTTCAGCGCTCTATGACTTTCTATTCAGACAGCAATAACGAGCTTGGTTCGGGAACTCTTGCTGCAGGCGGAACGGTTACGGGCGATGTTTACTTTGAGGGCGATATTGCCAAAGCACTCTATTATGCAAGTATGATTTCGGATAAGCCAACGGCATCATGGGTATTGTCATAACAGCAAATGAGACTTTTTGTTCATCAGGAAGGATATCGTGTGGAAGAGCCACAATCTGATCAACAGCAACCAATGAATCATACGTCTCATCGTGCATCGTCTCATCATGCTTCTCTTGATACATCTTTTTCTGATGAGCCGCTTACTGATCAACTTTTAGCAGAGCTGTTAAGTTCACCATCGCCTACTGCTTTTACTGATGCGCATCATATTACAAGACGATCGGCTGCTGATTATCTGAACTACCTTCTAGAAAAGAAGGGCCTTAAGCGTGCTGCTGTGATAAAAGCAGCGGGTCTTAATGAGACATTCGGTTATCAGATCTTTAAGGGGGAGCGACAAGGATCGCGCAATAAGATGCTTCAACTTGCGTTTGCGATGGGGCTATCGCTACAAGAGACAAATCGCTTGTTGCAAGCTGCACATACAAACGAGCTTTATCCTAAAGATAGACGTGATGCTATCATTATTTTCTGTCTTGATAAGGGCTATTCATTGGCGGAAGTAGAATGCGAGCTTTACCGTTTCAAAGAAGAGACGATCTGCTAGTGTGATGGTCTGCTAGTATGAGGTCTATGACTTCTCCTGATTTACAAACGTGTTTAGCCAATCTTGAACATGATGCGTGTTATCACGTCGTTAAAACCTTAAAGAGTTCCGAATTTGAAACAACCGAGTTGGTTGTATATGAACCCAATGGGCTAAATGAGTCCAGTGACTCAAACAGGTCCAAGGGATCTCGTGAGTCAAATAACTCCGACAAAACAAATGGCTCCAACGATCTAAATGAGCCTAAACAGTTTATTCGCAAACAAATAGCCAATCAAACCAATGCAGGAAGCGCATACGAATTACTGTATCTTGCTTATAAGCAGGGACGTGTACTCGAATGCGCTCCTCGTGTTTTGGAATGTTACGATATTCCCGGCTATCAAGTTGTTATTTTGGAATATCTTGAAGGCGTGACACTTGACAGGTGGGTTGCGCAGTATGGGGCAGGGGAGCAAACAACGCAACTGCTCTTTCCTAAACTCTGCGACGCGGTAATGCAGTTACATGCTGCATTTGAACCTGAGTTGATCCATAGGGATATCAAGCCGAGCAATATTATGATTCTTGCCGATGGGTCAGCTGATGAAATTATGGATCCGCAGGTTTGTTTGCTTGATTTTGGGATCGCACGGCTATTTAATGAAGAGTCTGATTGCGATACGCATGCGCTCGGTACACGATCTTATGCACCGCCTGAGCAATTTGGATTTGGACAGACAGACGTTCGTTCTGATGTCTATGCACTAGGCGCGGTGCTCTATTTCATGTTGACGGGTGCAACGCCGCAGGCCTCTTTTAGTTCGCAAGAGAAACGTGATGTATTCTTGAGCGCTGCTAATCCTGTGCTTGCACAGGTGATCAGAAAAGCATCGGCTTTTGATCCGCAGCAGCGTTATCAATCGGTCGGAGAACTTAAAGCGGCATTTATGAAAGCGCTTTCTGTGATGGCAAAAGAGTCCTCATCTGCGTCGGCTACATCAGCTCCATCGGGTACATCGACCCCATCGTGCGCATCAGCCTCATTGGACACATCTGTCCCATCGGACACATCGACTCCGTCAACTACGTCGATCTCAGGGGATGGCAAGCAGCTAGCGCCGGGTCGAATCATCATTGGGGTTATATGGGATGTTGTGATCTTCCTTACTTTAGTGCTATTCATTTATGGATGTATATTTAGCGCGGTGCATCCTTCTGAATCCCAAGTAAATATTCCTGCCCTCAATTTAGGAGTAGCGTCTACTGGGTTGGGGATTATGTTTGTTGGTATCGCTTTGCTACTATTTGATGTTGGCCCTCTCACGCCACTTGTTCCTCAATTAAAACGCTACACCATTACAAAGCGTCTAATCATTGGGTTCAGCGTAGCAGTTGGAGGTTTCTTGATTATGTTTATTGCGCTAGGGCTAGCAGCCTTTGTTTAGCTGAGGCAAGCGGCATTCTTAGGTGTTTTAATGTACTTTAACGCACCAAAAACGTTCTTTAGTGTGCTTTAGAGATTTTAGGGTTTGCAAACGCCCGGTGGCGTGTTATTATGGCTATTGCTGTTGATCAGCAACTACATAGTGCGGGGTGGAGCAGTCTGGTAGCTCGTCGGGCTCATAACCCGAAGGTCGTTGGTTCAAATCCGGCCCCCGCGACCAAATTTTCTACAGGTCAGGCAATTGTGTCTGACCTGTTTTTGTATTTTGGGATTAACAGGACGGCCTGTTGGACTGGAACTAATTTGAGGGCTCGTTTTGGTTGGATTCGTAGTGCAGGTTTTAGACTACAAGGTCAAAAACTAGTATTGATAATGAAATCAGCGAGTTAATACGGATAGAAGATAGAGCTATAAGCAGAAAAGATGGAGTAAAGATGTCCGAAATCGCTAGCAACACTCATATTGTTTTGTTTGAGTCGGCTGATGGAACAGTTGAGCTTGATGTCACGGTTGATGCAAACAGGGACGAAGTGTGGCTTAATCGCAAGCAGATGGCGATATTGTTTGATCGTGACGTTAAAACTATCGGCAAACATATTTCTAATGCCTTAAAAGAAGAACTTGATGGGTCTTCTGATTCAGTTGTCGCAAAATTTGCGACAACTGCTGCCGATGGGAAAACTTACCAGGTTGAACACTACAGTCTCGATATGATTATTTCAGTTGGGTACCGTGTTAAATCTCAGCGCGGTATTGAGTTCAGACGCTGGGCAACAGATGTGCTTCGCAAGTACATCATCAAGGGGCGTGCTGAAAATGAATATCGACTTCAACAACTTGCGCAGACTGTGGGACTTCTTGAGCGTGTTTCTGACGAGCTAGATACGAGTCAAGTACTTGAAGTGGTGAAGAGTTATGCATCGGCTCTTGATCTTCTTGATGACTACGATCATCAGCGTATCGCGAAGCGGACCGGAACCAATACTGTTTATGTTCTTAATTATGACGAGTGCATGGAGCTAATTAAAACTCTCAGATTTAATGACGAGAGTGATCTTTTTGGTGTTGAGAAAGATGATTCATTCAAGAGTAGTATCGCAACAATCTATCAGTCATTCGGAGGCGAGGAGCTTTATTCGTCCGTTCAGGAGAAAGCGGCGAACCTCCTCTATCTCATTGTAAAGAACCACTCGTTCCACGATGGAAACAAGCGAATTGCAGCGACCATATTCCTCTACTTCTTGGAAAAAAATGGGCTGCTCTACAAAGGTGGACAAAAGGCTGTGAGCGACAGCGCTCTTGTAGCAACAACCATCATGATTGCCGAATCAAAGCCTAAAGAAAAAGACATCATGACCTCGCTCGTCATGAATTTCCTTACAGAATAGGATTTTTGTCTTTTGAAATTGAAATTGGGATGAGATTGCATTAGCTTCTAGTTGGTGTCACATCGACAACATCAGCCAAAACAGCAGTTGATCTACCTCCTGTAAGCCTATGATAGGACTACGAAGCAAAATGCAAGTCCAAGGAAAAGCGTAAGCCTAAGGCGTTTATGGCAGAGTAGACAAACATGCCGATAGAGCAAAAGAACATACCCAATACATGGATCTTCAATATGGAATCAACCGCATCGCTTTTGATTGCGTTGGGGGGATTCTGCAAAGCCATGGTGGAGTTTGGTTGTTTACCAGGCGATGTTGTCTATCATTGGGCTGAATCATGCTTCTTTGTATTTCAGCTGCCCATTTTCTATTTCGGCTATGGATATCTATTCCAGAAACAATGGCGCGTACAAAACCTGGTAGATTGGTGCCATAGTATGAAGTATCAAGTGGTATATATGCTGGTGCCGCTTGTGTTCATAACGTTTTTTACGCTTTTGGTGAATAGCTGGGTAGGCACAAACCCATCGTTTAGTTTAGAAAATCTTCTGTACACCACCTTTGTTGACCCTGTGATCCCTGTTGGATTCTTCCTAGTTGCTTTGGTGATGTATGCGCTGACTCCTACGTTTGTAACGCGCAAACGTGCTTTAGGGTTTTTGATTGCAGCGGTAATTGTTAAAGTACTTGCGATCATCTTTGCGCTTCATCCTTCGACAGCAGCCAGCTTTTCTGCGTTGCCTTATGTGGTTCAAAACTTTTGCGGATCATGGATTTGGTTTATAGCTGGAATGGCACTTGCGTGGCAGGCAGAAGATAAGACGCGCATGCTATTTAGAGCGAGCGCTAAACCGGCAAATGTGGCCCTGATCTCAATAGGGTGGCTTATCTTAAGTGTGATCCTTTTTGCATTCAGCACTCCAGCACCGGTGCTCTCGGCGATACTTACGGCAACTGGCCTTTTTTGGTTTACTGTTATTTTTGGAGGTCAATTTGGCGATGGGTCACAAATTGGCTTTTATAAGTTTATCGATGGGTATACCAAAGCAATCTGGTTGTTGCATCCAATGTTTATGAAGAGCTGGTTTTATATTCTGTCCTTAGCGGGTGTGCAGACAACAGGCGCACTAGCTATGTTGTATGCACCTGCCCATATTTTGGGAGCCCTTGTGGTGATATATCTTTTACCTATCGGCGTTTTGTGGGTTCTGAATCATGTGGGAAAGCTTGGTTTCTTAGTGAACCCCAATCATTATTTTGCGCCTAAAGATCATTCGTAAACCTGGCTTCATTGATACATTAATTAACGCATCAAATATTTCTAATGATCGGTAAATATTCCTGGTAATCCGTAAAATCTTTACTTTTTGTCTTTTTGGAGATGATAAGTAAAGATTTATAAAGGGCAGCTTACTGGAGATATTGTCAAAAATGCATCTTTAGCTGCATGCTTAGCTATAGAGGTCCTTGAGAAAAGACTCCATGAGTGGCATTTGGAAGGAGAGAGACCCATCGAAATCCTCCCCAATAACCCCTTGGCTCATAAGTCTATTTTTATATTGGAGCGCATAAGAATTTGTCTTTCCCATTTTTGTTGCAATGGCAGAATTATAGGGGGCATCAAGCTGCAACATGGCTTCAAGATAAGCACGATCTAAAATTTCGAAGTCAGCCATATCGATCCTTGATTATTTTTATATCGCTTGATTATTTTTATTGCAAGGGTAACGCGGTTAGTGTGCAGACAATTACAAATAATCGTCACGTGGTGGAGAGCGTTATAGAGAGAGGGTAACGAAATTAAAGGGAGCAGATCAAGTCCCTATATTGGCACTCTTAGATAGAGGCATGTATCTATACTTGCAGCAATCAAGCTGGGATTGGTTGCTGTATAACGCGGTTGATTACTGCTCAACCTGGTTGGCTGCTGCGTAGCGTAGCTGATTGCTGCAATTGTCGCATGGCGGAGCTTGGTAAGATCGCGTGCTTCGTAATGATGGGTACGTGCGGAATAGGAGAGCCAAGATGAACATTAAAAAAGCAATAGGGATCATTCAATCACATAAATTCATTATTCGATCAAACATTCTTTGTATTGATGGCGCAAGCAAGAAAAAGCGCACCATTGATACGGAAAAAATGATGAGAGATCCGTTAAAGTTCCTTATAGAGACAGAAGGATTATCGTGCTTAGATGCGCTTCAGAGCCTTCTCAAAATATGTGGTGTTGACGTAAAAGTTAGCGATGTACCAGGTGGGGCAGACAACCTTCTTTCTTTTTTACGAAAGTGTCTGCGGCCAAATGATATCCCCCTTTCGTATAGCAACGTGCTTGGCCGTTATTACGACTTATGTGAACAGCATGATAAAGATAAACGGGAAGGCAAACC
This sequence comes from uncultured bacterium, assembly GCA_905215035.1. Taxonomy (GTDB): domain Bacteria; phylum Actinomycetota; class Coriobacteriia; order Coriobacteriales; family Eggerthellaceae; genus Anaerotardibacter. The sequence goes on along the minus strand of CAJMOJ010000002.1, from coordinate 34,805 downwards.
TGGTTGGATGAAGCGGCCGCGCAATCAGCTTCGTGATGAACTGGCATGGCGTAACAATAGGCATCGCCTAATGCAATCCCATCCATCGATATCTGATGACTTCCTATATGTGCGCAACCCTGCTCAGATTATTACAATCGCTGATGAGGAAGAAGAAATCAGCTGGATAGAGCCAGATGATGCGTCTGCGTTTGTTGCTCAATTAGCGCAGGCGGTTTACGAGAAAGCAAGCGGGGGCTCCGGATCTATCTCTTTTGCGCCTATTTATGAACTATGTAAAAACTTTGCTCATGCATACTACGAAAACATTGTTGTTAAGGTGTATGACCAAGGACGAAGAATTGATTTTTCTGACGATGGTCCTGGCCTCGACCCGACGAAAAAAATGGGTAGCAGTAAATCGGATGTTGAGCGATGGGTGCAAGGGGTAAAAGGTGAGCTTTCTGGTCTTAATATGGTGGAAGCTTATGGTAAAAGCGATGGCTTTATGGTTGCCTATCGCAACTTAGATAAAAAGAATACTCGCGGTCTTACGGTAACTCTGCTTGCTCGTGATGCCCTACGACATCACTAATTAGGACGATTGATGGGATGGCTCAATGGGGTGGTCGTCAAATAGGACGGCCGCCAAGCAAGATAATCGTTAAGCAAGATAAGACAATTGCCAAACAATGTAGAGCAGTCATCAAGCAAGAAAAGTGCTACGAGTGCAAGCCTCTATTTCTTGCAACTAAGTATATACTTGTTATATACTTGTTTCGATAAGATCTAGTAAGATTTATCGAGGGAGGGGCATCTTATGGCACAACTATCGCTTTATATGGATGATGTTTCGATGGAGGCATTGCGTTCAGATGCTGAAGCTGCTGGAAAGTCAATCTCGTCATATGCGCGAGAAGTACTAGAGAAGCGCCATGAAAACGAACGGGGATGGGTTAATGGATGGCCACCAGGGTATTTTGATCTATTTGGAAGTTCACCAGATTTCCCCGATGTTATTGATCCTGCCCCAGAGCCTGTTGCTCCTTTGGATACGCTGTAGGAGTAATAATGTATTACATCGATTCAAACATCTTCATAAGTTTTTTGCGAGGCAAACTACTTGCAGGTTATGAACTGCTTATGAATAGTGATGCAAGTCTTTTTAAGGTTCCTGCAGTGGTAAAGGCAGAACTTCTTTTAGGTGCAGAAAAAAGCGCTCGTCCTGAGGAGGAGCGCTTGAGAGTCGAGTCCCTTTTGCTGCCCTTTGAGATTGTTCCGTTTGATGAGGCGTGCGCAATGCATTATGCACGAATACGAGCAGATCTTGAACGCAAAGGACAGACCATTGGCGGCAATGATTATTTGATTGCCGCAACAGCATTAGCTCACGGCGCAGTTTTGGTCACCAATAATTATGCCGAGTTTAAACGTGTGCCAGGGTTATCTTTTGAATCATGGGAAGAAGTTGATTTTTAATCCACGGATTTGTGTTCAGAGTCGCTCTCGGCTCCATCGGCCCCATCGGTGGCTTTATCGGTTGATGCGTCGGTTGGGCTATTAGTTGACTTATCGGTGGATTCACTTTTCCAGCGTTCAAGATGGGGGAGTAAGGTCGCCATGAGCGATACAGCTTCCTCACGTGAGATGCCAAGTGCATCGGCTTCCATTTGTGCGGTTGCTTCAATAAACTCATCCATGTCCACATCTTGAGCAGTAAAGTCGCCATGTTGGTAGCACCATTTACAGTAGTGATCGCTTTTTGATCCATCGGCCTCAGTGCCATGGAGCGCTTCATCGGGGATGGGCATAGAACAGCATTGGCAATAGTAGTCTAGCGGCATTTCAAAAAAGCGCTCAAGTGGAATCGCGTAAGTAACACAGATAAGCTTTACCATGTCGACACCAGGAGATGTTTCACCTGTTTCCCAGCGAGAAACTGCTTGTCGGGCAACAAACAAATCGTGCGCCATTTGTTCTTGAGTTAATCCTTTTTCTGCTCGGATTTGTGCGATGATGGAGCCTAATGACATAGCGCTATCCTTTCATAATATGAAGGGCGATGAGCCTCTTGCTGGCCTGAGTCGCACCTCAAAGACCGTAAAAGACTGGTTGCTTAATGATTGTAAAGAGCTTATGTCCATTATGCGGCTTTTCGCCATCGCGATAAAGCAACGTATTGTTGCGGCCATCCGTGTTACGTACGCCTATTTGGATTGGCTTGCAAATAAATATAGCGATTTACCGCTTGATGATCTTCTTAGGTTCTGTGAGCGTTTTATTACGTGTACTCTTTACGGTGCGCGTGACTAATGCGATACGCTGCTTTGCTAAACGTAAGCAAGTCCACATCTTGCAGGTCAAAAATGTAGGTCAAAGAAAAGGATGTCATAAAGACAATGTCAGCAATAGATCTCAAAGTCTATAAAGCAATCCTTGCGGTTCGGTCAGCACGACGTTTTGATATGGCATGTCTTCTTATGCGCATGTATGGCTATATGATGAACATCGGTACTGTGGCGATGCTTTCTTTGGCTGGGTATTCGTTTCTCGAATCAGGTTTGGTGTCATCGGTTATTGCGTTGGCTATTTTTCTGATTGGTCCGCGTTTGGGAAAATTGGTTGATGAGAAAGGCCAATCGCGCATTGTTCCCGTTGCGGCAGTGGTCAGTCTTGTAGGCTTAGTTGCGCTTCTTGCCACCGTGTATGTGCATGGTCCTCTATGGGTACTCTTTCTTGCTGCCGTATTTGTTGGGTGTATTCCGAGTGCTCAAGCACTTTCTCGTGCGCGATGGGTGTATTTGCTAAGAACGGGAAAATTAGGTTCTTGTGCACCCAACATTACTACTATTTTTTCGTACGAGGGTATTCTTGATGATGTGGGTTTCATGATTGCGCCCGCGCTTTCTATTTTTCTTGCGTCAACAATTACTCCTATCGCAGGTCTTGCTGTGGGTGGAGTTTGCTTTTTGCTAGGTGCAATTTTGTTGGTGTGCTCAAAGGATACAGAGCCAGCGCCTGGTTGGAGAGAACAAACAGAACAAGCAGTGCAAGATTCAGAAAACAAGCAAAAAACTAAGAGCCTTTTTCGCACATCGCGCATGGTGCGCATTTTGTTTGTATTAATGCTGCTTTTGGGCGCGTTTTTTGGCACGTTTGATACCACCACAGTGGCTTTTGCAGAAGGGTTGGGTGAGCCTAATATTGCAAGCGGTGCGCTGGTGCTTTCAGCAGTCGTCTCCATTGTAATGGGGTTTGTCTTTGGCACCTTGCGTCTTGCTATCCCGCCTTATCAGCAGGTGTTGCTTACGGCAATTTGTATTGGCTTAGGGTACGGTTCGATGGCGCTCATTACTGATGCTGTGAGTTTGTATGTGGTCTCGTGTGTGGCGGCATTGTTTTATGCTCCTTTTTTGATTGTTCTCAATGGTGCATGCGAGCGTGTGGTTCCCGGGAAGCGCTTGACTGAGGCTATCACATGGCTCAATGCGGGATGCACGTGTGGTTTGGCGATTGGACCAACACTTGCTGGAATTATTATTGATGTATGGGGAGCACAGGCAGGATTTATGATGGGAGCACTTCTTGCGCTTGCTATTCCTGGTATTGCATTGGTGTGCTATCGCACCATTAAAGTAAGTTGTAAGGCCTGATCATTACTTGATTTTACGCTGTAGCTATTTTGGCTACCGTGTAGAGAGTGTTCTTAGGAGTAAGCAAGAATATGGGCTAAAAGCTGCAGCCAAACATTTTTTTGACAATGTCGTTACTCGCATGTTTTCTCTTTAATTGAAACCAAAGTCTGGACAGTGTGTCCAGTTTAAGAATTCAACTTTGTTAATGACTTATATTTGGATAACGAGCTTGTCTTAATGCAGGTCATTTGTTTATGACTAGATCTTTTTAGCATATAAGTATCTCTTCTGGCTTGCTTTTGAAAGAAGGGGTTAAAAAATGCCGAGGAGAAAAGGTGGGCATCTTGCTTATGATGATCGGCTCACGATTGAAGAGATGCTAAAAGAGCATGCTTCATTAAGAAGTATTGCTCGTGTCTTAGATGTATCTCCTACGACAATTTCACATGAGATTAAAACCAATAGAGATGTTTATTGGCGCGCAAAAGTGTTTGGAGATCCTAAAGTTGCATGTCTAAACTACGAAAAATGTTTTGAGAAAAAGATTTGTTCTCTCTGTAGATATCAAAATACCTATTGCAAATGCTGCGAACAGATTATTTGTTATAAGTACTGCTCTTCATTTAACCTAGCTTTTTGTCAAACGCTTATACGTGCACCTTTTGTTTGTTATAGCTGTAAGAAAAAGGGTATCTGTAATCGCCCTCGAGTACGTTATATTGCTCATATTGCTCAGCAAAAAAGAGATCAAGCACTAAGTCGTGCGCATATGAGAATTGTTTGTAGCGAAAAAGAACTTAATACTATGGTTGAGACGGTTAAAAAGCTTCTTAGTCAAGGGTAAAGTCTTGAATTAATTTGGATTACTCATGGAAAAGAGTTTTCTGTAGGAGTACGCACGTTTTACAACTACATAGAAAAAGGAGTTATGGAGCTAACAAACCTAGATCTTCCAAAAAAGTGCGCTATATCCCTCGCAAAAGGAAAACAAGCAATGAACCTAAGATAAAACTTGATAATCACACTTACGCTGATTGGCTTGCTCTTACTGAAGAAGAGCGCTCGCTTACGGTACAGATTGATTGTGTAGAGGGCAGAAGAAAAGATAAACAATGTATCTTATCTCTTCACTTCCCAAGACTATTCTTTCAGCTCTATGTGTTGCTTTCTGATAAAACTCAAGCAAGTGTGCAAAAAGTACTTGATGCACTTTAAGTGTATTGCGAAGGAAGTTTTAGAAAAGTATTTCCAGTTCTTTTAGGAGATAGAGGGAGTGAGTTTTTAGATCACTCCAAAATAGAGATTGGTATTAACAAAAACAGACGGACTCGCATGTTTTACTGCAATCCAGTAAAGCCAGGGCAAAAAGGAACATGTGAGAAAAGCCATGTTGAACTAAGAAAGATTTTGCCAAAAGGCTCTAACTTCGATACCTTAAGCTTTGCCGATGTTGCTCTTGTATGCTTTCATGTTAATTTATGTCCTAGGGCAGGACAGCTTGCTGCTCCTATAGAGTTAGCAAAACTAGTCCTATCCCAAAATCTACTTGAATCACTAGGTATATGTCATATTCCAAGTGACGATGTGATTATGGCACCTAGTTTATTGAAGTAGGCATACAAGTATATTCAAGTCTATAGCGAGTCAGAAGATTAAATAAATAGATTGGTAATTAGATATCCAGTTTTCAATTTCAATCAAGCCGTTTTTGTCATTGTTGTAATGGCGCAACTCTTTGTGAGGTGATTGTTCTAAAAGCGCGGCGCCGTACAATAAAGTAAGCGATGAGCATGGCGGTAAGCATGCAGATCCAGGTGAAGGGGTAGAGTCCCATGAGAGCAGTGAAGTCGTTTAGATGGGGGAATATCAAAACAACAAACGCGATGCGCATAACACAGGATCCAAAGATAGTAATAATGGCTGGCAGGGTAGACCAGCCCATGCCGCGCATACAGCCTGCAGGGACTTCGTAAAAGGCAGTTAAACAATCAGGAAGTTCAATAAGCCACATGCGGATCATGCCATAGCCAAGAGCAATCGCATCAGTTGTAAAAATACTTAATGCGCTCCGGCCAAGTGCCGTAAAGGTGATGCCTAAACAAAGACCAACACCAGCGCCAAAAAGGAGGCACCACCTGAAAATTTCTCTACAGCGCTGACTATTGCCTGCAGCAAAGTTTTGACTCGTAAACGTTACGGCGGTTTGCGCAAACGCGCTGATGCAAAAATAGGTATATATTTCAAAATTTAAGGTAGCAGCGCATCCTGCGATAGCGGCTGATCCAAACCCGTTGATCGCTGCTTGAACAATAACATTTGAAAGAGAAAAGACTGCACCTTGGATGCCAGCAGGAATGCCAATACGCAGAATTCCTACAAGAGGAGAGCGGGCAATGCGAATCTGTCGAATGGTAAGACGATAGGGTTCTTGCTCATGTTGGAGAGCAACGATAAGAATAAAGGCGCTGAGTGCACAAGCAATCACGGTAGCAATACCAATACCGGTAGTGCCCCAGCCGAACATACAAACAAAGAGTAAGTTAAGCGCAAGATTAACAACTACTGCGGCAACAAGGGCATAAAGTGGTGTGCGGGTATCGCCGTGAGCGCGAATGATAGCGGCACCAAAATTGTAGAGTGTCAAAAAGGGTATCGTACAAAAATAACAGCGTATGTAGGCAAGTGCGTCTGCTTCTGCATCAGCGGGCATACCAATTGCAACGAGAATCCATTCAGCTAAAAAGAGACCAGCGACCATAAGGATGAGACCGGTGATGACTGCGAGACCCATGGCCGTGTGGACAGTCTCTTTTACGCGCTCGGTGTTGCCTGATCCGATAAACATTGCAACCACAACGTTGGCGCCAATAGAAAGGCCAACAAAGAGATTGACAAAAGTGGAGGTAATCGGGACGGTTCCGCCAATGCCTGCAAGCGAGAAATTACTGACATAACGACCAGCAATGCTGGCATCGGCAGAATTGAGAAGTTGTTGAAGAATCGAAGTAAGGGCAAGAGGGATGGCAAATAGAAGAATTTTGCGCGCCAAAGGCCCGTTGAGCATGTCGATGTTTTTATCACGTTTTGCTTTCATATTAGTTAGATCATAGTAAAGATTGCGTGGCAATTACAGAGATAGATTAAGAAAACTTTAGAATGGTGGCTAACGTGTCAAAGTAGCCGACACTAAGGTGACCTATAGCAAGGTAGTGAATAGTAAGGCGACAAATATCAAGGTAGCCAACGGACTAGAGAAAGAGTGCTTGCTATGATGCGAAATGATTTAAAGCCGTATGGCTCTAAGTACAATATTTGGACCGCTACGCTCGTCGATGGTAATGTCGTGTCATATGATCGCAGTGATGGACAGTGCGTGTGCTCTAAGCGACCTTCTGAAGAAACGGTGCGGGCACTTGCAGACGAACTAGTCAAGGAAGCGATTATCCCTGAGATGATCTCAACGTATACGATGGAATTTGCTGAGACTAAAAAAGGAACGTGGAAAGTTATTTCCTGTCAAATGTAAGTAGTGAATGTAGATAGGGAGACCGTAGTTTCCCCTTTAGGGCTGTAGCTATATGAATTTGTACCACGGCAATCAATAATAAACGAGCGACCCATGACGCTCTTTCATGGGTCGCTCACGCTACTTAACATAGATAAACAGTTCGGAAAATGCGTTATGCAAATACGTTACTCGGTGTAAAGCGAGAAACTATCTTTTGATGCACCGCATACAGGACATACCCAGTCATCAGGAATATCTTCAAATGCTGTTCCAGGAGCAATACCTCCGTCAGGGTCTCCTACTGCTGGATCGTAGATGTAACCGCATACATCACAAATGTATGTATCCATGATGACCTCCTTGAAGCTTTATTTGTATAAGAGACAGGTAAACAAGCCAGGAGTTATAGTCGGGCTCTATGGTTCCTGGCTTGTTCGTTTGTCTCTATCCTACCTAGTTTGTAGAAATGTGTGACGTAAAGTGAATGCTTGTACGGATTTGTAAAGGTTTGTTAGCTTGTAGGTTATTTAATCTGCACGTACTGATCGCTTACGTCGGATAAGGTAGGCAATTACAATACTGCAAAGAACCGCAATGCCTCCCAATGTTCCTAACATAATCGCAGATAAGGCATCTCCTGTTTTAGACAATGTTTTTGCATTGCCATCCACAGCGCCCTCAAGGACACCACCGTTCTGATCGGTGCCAGGTGCATATGCTACAGATGAGGTAACAAGGAGGTGGCTTGACAACCAAGCACCATCACCATCTTTGATAGAGGGTGCTTTATCTCCCGGGGTAAGAAAATCTTGTGAGAGATCAACGTTTGAAGGAAGCTCTCCATATGCCTGTGCAATATTGCCAATATCAGCACCTAAAGCATCTTCTGTAACTAATGCATCAAAGCTAAGAGAGATTGATTCTCCTCCCTTGAGAGGCCCTGTCACTACAGAAAGCGTGTGGGTGGGGACGTCAAAGACCGAATCAAGGACATCAGCTTGTTCTCCTTGAGGCAGCGTAAGCTTGATTGAACCGCAGAGTACCTCTAGTCCTTGTGGCACCTTATCTTGTATAACCGTGTTGAACAGAGCAGTGTGTTCTTTGAGGTTAGACACCGTAATGGTATAGCGGACAACGTCGCCAACATGCGTTGTGCCATCAGAGCGAGTAAGGTTGTCGGCCTGTTTGACGATTGCAATATCTTGCTCGGTAGGATCATCAGGAACAACTACGTTTGGCTTTGATCCTGGAGTAAGAACGGTAAAGGTAGTTGGCTTAGTAGGATCTGATGGATCATCGGGATTCGAAGGATCGTCGGGGTTGTCTGGATTGCTGGGATCCGATGGATTGTTGGGATTATCGGGATCATCAGGATCTGATGGGTCATCAGGCAAGGCGATTTCCACATCAGCAGGACCAGGAGTGCCAGGATCATGACTTTCCGAAGAGCTCTGAGAAGGATAGGTTGCACTCAGCTGAGCAATATTGGTGATGTCGTGCGAGAGGGCGTCAGGGGTAACCTTAGCATTAAAGGTCAAAGTTACGGTCTGCTGGCCCGCAATATCACCAACATAGACTGATAGTATGCGAGTCTCGGGATGCCATGCGGATGCGGAAACAGTATGGGAGGTGCCATCAGCAGCAACAAGGCGAATCGAATCCGTTATGGGGTCAACGCCAAGAGGTAAGGGGTCAGAAATAAGGGCATCATATGATGAGGTATGAGACTCATCGGTATTCTTAAACGTTATAGTGTAGTGGAGAATATCGTTGAGTCGCGTGCGATCTGAATCCGGACGCGTGGTATTTTCAACTTGCTTTGTTGCCTCAAATTTATCTTTGTCGCTATCGGCAGGAATGACGGTAGGATCATCAAGAGGGGCCACAGGATTAGTTGGTGTTGGTGTTGTGTCAGGAATAGTCTTTTGCTCGTCGTCACCTTGGGGGATGTCATTGGGATCAAGACGGCTTCCTTGTGTTTCAGCGATATTGGTAATATCAGCACCAACAGCATCGGGTTGAATAATACAATCAAAAGATAAGGTGGCCGATGTTCCGCCGCCTACGTCTCCAATACCTGCAATAAGATGAGTGCGATTATCGGAAGTTTGCGTAAGGGTGTATTGGCCTTGTGTGGGCGTAGCAGCGTCGGTTTTGGTAAGAGCGCCATCAAATCCAGCCGCTTTGTTGTGGAGTTGAAGCGTTGCTTCGTCAAGCGCTAAACCATCAGGTAATACGTCTTGTGCGGTTGCGTGTTTCCAAATAGAACCAAGGGCCTTGTTGGACGTAGTGATTTCGTAATGGATACGATCTCCTGGTTGGTTTGGTCCATTGGGATGCGTAAGGTTTGTTGCTGTTTTGGTTGCCGATGGGGCAGGTGCGATGCCTGGATCAGGCAACACGGTCACATCGTAGTTCCAGCGGGTTGAAGTATAAGCGCCATTAGCAGGCTGTTTGATAGAAAGCGTTGTTTTACCAATGGCTTGTGGATCAATAAGAATTTCGTAGTTGCCATTTTCATCGCGAACGGGTTGTCCGTCTGCATCGGTTGCGAATTGCGCCTCAATAATGTGACCATCTTCGGTAGTAATAGTAGGTATTGCACTGGAAGGGGTTTTAAGGCTGAGTTTAACTTGGCCCGGGTTAGGGTTGTCAGCCGTAGGAGCAACATAGCGAATGGTCATAGCGCCTTCAATAAGTTTTCCTGGATTAGGCGATGGGTTTGCCGGATCTTTTGGATTATCAGGGTTGTCGGGGTCATCAGGATCATCGGGGTCAGGGGTATCGCCAGGATCCTCAATAGGAGGGTTACTTTCGAAAGACTCAGGACCGCCAGCAGGATCTGGCTCAATAGTGCTTTGAGGATCTACCGGCTTAATGCGTACTTCATCGGAAGGAACGTTTTCATCTTCGTTAGGATTAGCACTTGCAAGATAGTTTAATCCACGCAGGTATTGTACGGTGATCTTGTGGCTGTTGGTGGCATCCTCAGCTTCATTAGGAACATGGAAGTCCTCATCAGCAGGGGTAAAGGTGTAGTTAAAACGGGTATACGATCCACCTTTTCCGTTATCAATTGCATCCGCATTTTTAGGTAATACCACCGTGGCACGGGCCTCAGTTTGTTGGATTTCGTCTTGGAAGCGTAGGGGAACGGGGTCACCAACTGGCTCATCGTCAACATAAATTTGGACGCTACCAGTAGGTGCTTTACAAGTATCAGCAACAGGTTTATCAGGATCATCATCAAAATAACCGCCCATGATTTCTGCGGTAACGGCAATTTGCTGACGGGCATCGTGTTCATTTTTGCCTGGCTCCTGATCAGCTACCCATTTTGCTTCTACGAGCGATACGCGCGAGGGAACAGGATAAATCTCGCACCAGCCAAAGGCGCGATGACCCCAGTAGTTCTCCTTAAAGCCGTCTTCTTCCTCATTGGAGAATTGGGTAGATGTCATGGTAAAGCGCATGATTCCTTCATCGCTGGGGAGATTACCTTGGTCATTTACTTCAGGGCCTTGAGCCGTACCGTCTTTTTGATCAAAACGCTGATATACGTAGGTAACCGCATCGGATTGATTAAGAATTTTAGCGGGTTTTTCTTTTGTGGTGATGGGGTTGGTGACTATGTCGTATGCAGTAAAGGGGAGTCCATCATAGTTCTTTTTAAGCGATTCGGTGTAGTCATCAGGCAGCTCAAACTGTACGTAGCGTTTAAGGGTATCGATGTCGCCAGGGTTGCGGAAGAGCGGCTCGATAGCAACTTCTTCTCCCTTATCATCGTAGTAGGTGAGGTTAACGGTAACTTGTTCTTTGGTGGCTGATTTAGGGAGCCACAGATAAAGCTTGCCCTCATCGAACTGTTGAGGAGAGCCGTAAGCATAGGGTTCTCCGGCAACAAGAAGTTCCCATTTGCCAATTTTGTTGTTGCCTGCGGTGGTTGATCCATCGCCTTGATGTTTTTTGATTTCTGAACTTAAATCAATTTTGACCATAAAGACCTTGTTGGGGTCTTCGGCATTGGAAACATTGTAGCCTGGGGTGAGATAGGCTTCGTTGCCCCAAGCGGTAGTGCCAATTCCTTGGAATCGGATGGTAGGATCGCTACAGCGAACGGATCCGCCCGTGATCACGACATACCCCTTTGATCCACCAATTTCGGGGAATACACTGTAGTCACCGGTGTGGGCTCCACCGCCGCCTGTGCCTGCTACCGGGACAAGCGTTCCGCCGGTGATCTTGATAGTTTTGCCTTTATTAGATGACCAGCAAGCACTGCCAAAGGCACCACCATGCCAGCCACCTTGGGAATAAATGAAACCGCCGTTGATTTCAATATTTCCAGCAACGTTGGGATTGTCACCGGTACAACGGGTTGTGCCGCGAGATTGGATTGAGTTGGGTTGTTGCGAACCAACAACGCTATCGTGACCGCTATGACCCGCACCAATGCCAGCGCCATGAAGGCCGCCATAAGCGTTGATGGTGCCACCATTAAATGTCATAACGGTAGCGGTACCATCAGCAGAGCCGGCTGCTCCGATGCCGGCAGAGTAACTCGCACCGCCTTCACCAGAGAAGTTCCAGCCATAGGTGCGAACGTCAAGCACACCACCGTTGAACGTCATGGTGCCACCATTTTCATAAGGGCTTCCTCCAATACCCGGAGCGTAACCGCCGCCTATAATCTCAAGGGTGCCGGGATTGTCGCTATCAAGCACTGTTGAAAGTGAGCCTGCTGGAATGACGGTGCCGTTAACAAGAGTGACATTAGCGGTTACCTTTTCTCCTTCAATAGGAGCAGTACCGCCACCTTGGAGGCGATTATCGAGCTCATCGTCAATCGTGAGAATGGATCCTTCACCACAGCGGATGCCTGCATTGTTAGAAGGTGCGGTAGTAGTGAGTTTATTAGTCGAGCCGTCTTTGAGTGTTAAATAAAGTGACGTAGGGTTGCGAATTTGAGAACCATCGGTTGCGGCAGCACCACTTGCCGTGTCGTATAAGTTAGTGATGAGGTTGATGGCAGGTGCAGCCGCATTTTCAATAGTTACTCCGTCAAGTGTGATATCAGCATGCACGCCAGCGCTGATCTGGATGGTATTGTTGGTGCTTGCAGACGTTGAAATAGTAAGCGGGGTAGAGGTGAGGATTGAAAGAACAGATCCACTAAAAGAATAGTCCGTTCCCGCAACACCGCCTTGAATAGTGAAAGGTCCAGCATCAGCAAAGGTGGTGATCTCAGGATCTTCCCCCAAAGCGTTTGCTTGGTCGTCCTGCTCAGTATCTGAGTTGTATGCTGTATCTGCTGAATTCGGTTCAGAATTAGGCGTGTTTTTATAAGCGGTATCACCTGAAGCGTCTCCTAGATCAGGAGCATTATTGAGATCAGAGGTGTTTTCGTCAACAAGGATCTCTTGGGAGTTTGCATCAAGAGCCTGATTGGTGGTTGTTCCTGCTGCAAAAGATTGAGCAGGGATCATAAGTCCACACACAAGAATAAAAGCAAGCACTGTTTGTATAAGCGCTTTAGGTTTAGTGATATCCATAGCAAACCTCCCCGTAAGGTGAACGGACACCAAGAAGATATGGAGTTGTTTTAAGCCCGATAGAAAATGCGTAAATTTCTACTCGTTACTACTTTAATACGATTTGATGCAAATTTTTATTTGTTTATTACTTTTTTACGGGGACTTATGAAAAATTGGGGCGTAAGGCTATGAGGGGTTTTGATACTATTCGGACAGGATTGCGACCTTGCCAAGGGGCTCTCGATCTTGTACGGATCCATAGATAATCGTGTCAGCAAAATCAAACATCCGGCGGGTTACTTCATCGGTTTTCATACTGGGATCTCCATGGCCAACAGCGGGGAAAAGCTCGAGCTGCGCACGCGATTCATCGCCAGAAACAAAGCGAATTTTGTTCCACATACGCGTGGATTGCGTGTAGGGAATAATAGGGTCGGCCATGCCGTGTATAAAATATGCGGGTGGATAAGCGGGCGTAACATAATGAATAGGGCTTGCTTGGACTGCAACAGCAGGATGGTCGAAAGCGCGACATCCTAGTTCTATATTGCCTAAGTTATCCATGCCAGGACGCGGGTCACAAAGATCACGAGGGGATTCGGCCATACGCTGTATCTCAGTATTGGGGATAAACGTTTCGAGCTCATTGAGATAAAGATCACTCGGTGCGTAAAAAAGAATAACTCCCTGAAGTGCACTACTCTGGTCAGCATTACCCATAGTGAGATCCTCAAAAGCAGGCAGGTTGTTAGTGGCGGCGCACATACTAATAAGATGTCCTCCTGCGGAGTTTCCCCATGCGATGAGTGTATCTGCGTTATATCCGTATTCGCTTGCGTGCGCGCGTAAAAACCGAATAGCAGCTTTTACATCATAAAGTGGTGCCGGCCAGGTATTTTTTGGGGCAAGTCGGTACCCTATAGAGGCAAGCGCATATCCTTGTGAGGGTGCGTTACAAACGCCAGGGGTAGTATTGTGACGCGTGAGTTGCTGAACCCAACCGCCACCGTTTACATACATAAGAAGAGGATAGTTTCCCTCATCACCGGGGGTGTAAATGTGAAGGCGTTGTAAGGGGTCCTGATGGGCATAAGGGATATCTTCCCAAGCATGGGCATATTGTGTGGGGTCGATACGTTTAAAAATAGTTTTCATCATCGGTGCCTTTCTTTGGTAACGGGTGATTATCCCTTATGGCGTATTTGACTGTATTATCTCATATAACAGGTGGCACATATATAACAGGTGGCGCATGTGGCGAGTCGCAAGAGTGTCGACAGCACATAAGAATCGTATTACTATACTTTAGAAGAGACATTGTGTCTTTTATTTATAGTAGGTCATGCATAGTAGGCAGGAACGACGAGAAGAGGGGAGAGGTGCACGTATGCAGATGCTTCAAACGCACCGGGCTTCGGCACGTATTCAAAGAACAATTCTGGCGGCAGTGTTGATGGCTAGTCTTTTGATGGTTGTGGGAGTATTGCTTGTGGGTTGTTCTTCTCAGCCGTCAGAACAGCAAGGCGATGAGGCGTCTGCTAATACACCTAAGACCGTGTTAGTTGCTTACTATTCAGCAACGGGTAGTACGCAAGCAGTGGCGGAAAAGATCGCCGCACATCTGGATGCGGATTTGTTTGAGATTGTCCCCGTAGAGCCTTATTCGCAGGATGACTTAAATTACAACGATGAACAAAGTCGTGTGGTAAAAGAACATGAAGCTCCAGAACTCCAAGACGTAGCGCTTGCAACAACAACGCCTGAGAACTTTGACCAGTATGAAACGGTCTTTATTGGATATCCTCTTTGGTGGGGTCAAGCAGCTTGGCCTGTTGATTCTTTTGTAGTGGACAATGATTTTTCAGGCAAAACGGTTATTCCATTCTGTACGTCAGCCTCTTCACCCCTTGGTTCAAGCGCGCAAAACTTGCATGCTCTTAATCAGACCGGAACCTGGCTTGATGGAGTGCGTTTTTCTTCATCGGCCACACAAGATGATGTTGATGAATGGATCACAGGCCAAGTAGAGCCTGCTCTTTCAAATAACTAATCTCATGGGTCTCATAGCTATGAGTCTCATGGTTATGGGGCCCATGGTTATGGGGGTCCATACTATTCTTGCTTGTCGTCAGTATGGTTTTTGTCGTCAGTATGGTTTTCAGTGAGCAAGTGCTCAAGTGTTTGGAATAATAAATCTATGTCGATGGGTTTATGTAAGTGTCCATTCATGCCAGCGCGCAATGCTTTTTGACGGTCTTCTTCAAACGCATCAGCAGAAACGGCCAAAATAGGGATTGCCGCACGTACAGGATCATCAAAAGCCCTGATTGCCTGCGCTGCTTCATATCCATTCATGACAGGCATTTGGATATCCATAAGGACGGCTTTGTAGTAGCGCGGGTCAGCTTCAAGAAGTTTTTCAAGTGACTCTTGTCCATCGTGAGCAATTTCTACAATAAAACCGGCGTCTTCCAAAAGGGTTGCCGCAATTTCGCGATTCAAATCATTGTCATCAACAAGTAATAAGCGACAGCCTCTAAAACGAGATGGTGCTTGATTGCTCGTGGTTGGGTGTGGTTGATCGGCTTCGACCTGCTCAGTTGATACGGGGAACGTGAAAGTAACGGTAAAAGTGGACCCCACATTCTTTTGACTCGTGACTGAAATAGTTCCATTCATCATCTCGACTAAGTTTTTGGTAATAGCCATACCAAGACCAGTGCCTTGTACACCGCTAATTGTCGAAGTTCGCTCACGCTCAAAAGGATCAAAAATATGATCGACAAATTCGGGGCTCATGCCAATGCCGGTATCAGTGACATCAATGCGATACTGTTTGAACTCGGGCTGGATGCAAGGGATTTCTTGGGCATTGACGCAAACGGTTCCTCCTGCGTTCGTAAACTTGAGTGCGTTACCCAATAAATTAAGCAATACTTGATTGAATTTAAGCTCATCGCAAAGAACGGTTTCATGTGAGAAATTGTTTGTATTAATGGAGAGCGTAAGATGTTTTGCGTCTGCTTCAGGTTGAAGTAGATTTTTGAGCCCCTTAAGTAGTTTTGCAATATTACAGGGCTTTTCTTCAAGCGTTGTTTTGCCTGATTCGATGCGGCTCATATCGAGGATATCGTTAATGAGGCTTAAGAGATGGTTGCTGGATACCTGAATTTTATCGAGATACTCTAAAACACGTGCTTCGTCTTTAATATGAATATTGGCAAGCGCGGTAAAGCCGACAATAGCATTCATAGGGGTACGAATATCGTGACTCATATTGGTGAGGAAGGTTGATTTTGCTTGGCTGGCTTTGTTGGCCTGAACAAGTGCTTCTTTAAGGAGTCTTTTTTGCTCAAGTTCTTCACGAATACGAACATCAATATTGCGCAGACCCAATACAATGTCGCGTCCATCATCCCAAGTTCCTGCACGTACAATGGTGGCTTGACGGTATTCCAACGTATCGTCAGTTTGTGTGCGATAGAGCGTTTCAAATCGTGTTTGTTTGCTCAGTTGCTCTAGGACATTTTCCCGTGAAAGCGCCTTGCGGAGCATCTCTTGATCCTCGTGATAGACATGAGCGGTAATATAGTGATCAAGGGTGCTTTCATAAGAAATAGTTTCTTGATCGAGCGTTGCACTAAAGAGAGGATCGAGGGTGTATTCAAGACCCTCATCGACGACTCTGACAACTTCGCCCGTCTGTGTATCCATGCAGAAGGTGCATACTAAAAAGTAGTTTTCTGCCAGGGCTTGAATAAGAGCAGACTGACGTCGTTCATTTTGTGCTTCTTCTTTCTTTTGTTCAGTAATATCAAGCAAGAAACGACGATATTGAAGAACACCATTGGTCTCAATAAGTTTGATATTTCCCATTACATGGATAATATCGCCTTCTTTGCCATTGATGCGGTATTCAACAGGAACGCTATCCCCAATATGCTTAAGCGTTGCAATACGCTCTCTGATTAATGGACGATCTTCTTCAACAACAGAAGGCGCAACCATATCAAATCCTTGTGTGGTTAGGTCTTCTTTTGATTCGTATCCCAGAATATCCAGAGCAGCTTGGTTAATGCTGTAAATATGAGATCCATCAAGACTGTGAGTGATAACACCGCAATCAAGCGATGTAAAAATGGTTTCAAGTGTTTCGGAATTTTCAATGAGATTACGCTCGTAGGCACGCTCTTGTGTGATATCGATGGCCACACCTACCGTACCCATAACTGAACCGTCAGGGTTGTAGAGAGGTGATTTGTACGTTGTGAGCAATCGTGTGTCATTCGTGCCAGTTTGCACGACTTCTTCTGACATGCATGTTTTGCGCGTCGACATAACCAGCGCTTCTGACTCGATGCAGGCAGGATCATCGGTTTCAACATCCCAGATGTAGGCGTGTCGTTGGCCTTGAACATCACTTTTTTGCTTGTTAACGGTTTCACAGAAACTATCATTAACTTTTTCGTGAACCCCATCGCGTGTTTTATACCACACGAGAGAGGGAATGGAATTGATAGTGGCATCTAGATATTGGTCGGTTTCCCACGCATCCATTCGTGCTTTGTAGCGCTGTTGCCAATGGGTGAAGCGATAGGTGAGTTCATCAAGGGAAATCGGGTTAATCCAGATATCGTAGAGCTCATTAAATAGAGGAGAAAGTTCAGCGAGATACTCATGATCAATGCATACAATAACGTCGGCGCTTTGCGTGATGGTAGGAATGTCAACAAAAGGAGAGGGTAGGTCTAGCGCGCTACTATTCTTATTTACCTCTCCACCTCTTTCTCCGTTTGTGACGCTATTGCTCTTTGTGCAGTCGGTTTCATGAATACCTAAATTGTGTGGTGCTAAAAAATGGGTATCGATGAAACATTGCGTTTGCGAAAGCAAGGTAGGAGCAGCTTTCAAAAACGCCGTAATGTCATCGTGGGTAGCGAGTCGCACGAGTAATAACGTGGTGGGATTGTGCTCTAGGGTAAACGTAGAGAGCTCATCGAGTGAGCTGGCAATAATATGTTGCGCGAAAGTTTCAGATGGTGCACAGGCTTGCAGCGTATGAAGTGCCTCATCAGTGAAGTTAAATGCCCTAACCCAGATAGTTGCTGTATACATTCGGTAACCCCTTGAGCTTGGCACCTGTTCTGTCTTTACAAGACATCAGCAAAATGAATGTTCTACCGATGAGCTAGACAGTATAAGTGCAGATAGCCCTCGTGCGAGGAAGCTAATTGGTGTGTATGTGCAATTTCGGACTTAGTTGGTATTGTACGAGTTTGTGAGGCGTTTAGGGTAGTGGTTTGTTAATAAATCACTAATTATGCAGGGTTTTTAACCACGTAAAGGAGCACGCATATTGCTTTCTGGAACACAAGGGGGGTTATCTTTAGCGGGAGGATTATCCTGAAGTGTGAAAAGGTCTGCAAGGAGTGCTTGAATGGAGGTAGGGAAAAGAATTTGGTCACGGTCTGATTGTTCCATGAAATTAGATTCCACCATGGCATCAAGCAAGAGGGCAAGACCATCATAAAAATGATCGATGTTGAGGAGAAAGCAGGGACCTTCAGTCATATTGAGGCGGATACGTGACATAATCTCTGAAATCTCTTCGAGGGTGCCCACGCCTCCTGGAAGTGCTACAAAGACATCTGCAAGTTCGATCATCTTTGCCTTGCGCTCGCTCATAGTTTCTACAACATAAAGCTCAGTTAAATTATGTTGAGCAACACCAGCATCAATAAAGAATTGTGGTTCAACACCGCGGACTTCTCCTCCTGCTTCGAGGCAGGCCATAGACACAATACCCATGAGCCCTACCGAGCTTCCGCCATACACAAGCGTGTTGCCATGCGTTCCTATCCACGTTCCCAGTTCTTGTGCTGCATGGGCGTAATCTGCATTATCTCCGGGATTTGACCCGCAATACACCGCAATGTTCATGGTGTGTCCTTCGTAGTGTTGTTCTTCATCTTTTGTCAGTGATTGTTCTGATTTCTTGTGGAGACAAGAGCGAACCATCATACAAAAGAATTGTGGATGTTTTTTGATTAGTGTACGTCGTATTGTAGTAGAAAAGCGCCAACCCCCCTAATAATGGTTTCAAATATGCTGATTACTTTGTATATTACGTAATATCTAAACACTCTATTTGAGGAGGCCTTTGTGGGCGGCTTTTTTGGCGCAGTTTCTGAGCGCGATGTAGTATTAGATGTCTTTTTTGGTGTGGACTACCACTCTCATTTGGGAACACGCCGTGCGGGTATGATCGTACTTGATAAAGAAACTGGTTTTCAGCGACAGATTCACTCGATTGAAAATACCCCGTTTCGTACTAAGTTTGAAAAGGATATTGAGAACTTCCATGGTACCTGCGCTATTGGCTGCATCTCTGATTCGGATCCTCAACCCTTACTTGTTCGCTCTCATTTAGGCACTTTTGCTATTACCACTATTGGTGCCATTAACAATACCGATCAACTTATTGATGATTATTTTGCTGATCATGGTAACCAGTTTATGGCTATGAGTTCCGGTGAGGTAAATGCGACCGAGCTCGTGGCAGCATTGATTAATCAAAAAGATGATTTAGTTTCAGGCATTAAACATGCGCAAGCGCAAATTGATGGTTCTCTAACGCTTTTGATTATGACGCGCGAAGGAGATATTATTGCAGCGCGTGATACGCTGGGTCGTCTTCCTGTTTTGATTGGTAAAGATGATGAAGGACACTGCGTTGCCTTTGAGTCATTTGCGTATCAAAAGTTGGGCTATCAAGATGAGTATGAACTTGGTCCAGCAGAGATTGTGCGCATTACACCTGAGCGGGTTCAAGTATTGTCTCCTGCGCAGGATGCCATGAAAATGTGCGCCTTCATGTGGGTCTATTATGGCTATCCCAATTCAAACTATGAAGGTCAAAACGTTGAGGTTATGCGGTATCGCAACGGTGAGATTATGGCGCGTGATGAAGCAGAACGCGGCGCTTGCCCTGAAGTTGATTATGTTGCAGGTATTCCTGATTCGGGCATTCCACACGCAATTGGATATGCAACGCAATCTGGCATGCCTTTTGGGCGTCCCTTTATTAAATATACGCCAACGTGGCCGCGCTCTTTTATGCCTGGAAACCAAGCAGTGCGTAATCGTGTGGCCAAGATGAAACAAGTACCGGTACCTGAGTTGATCAAAGACAAGCGATTACTTTTTGTCGATGACTCCATTGTGCGTGGTACGCAGTTGCGTGAGACGGTAGATTTCTTGTACGAATCAGGTGCTGCAGAGGTGCATATGCGTAGTGCGTGTCCACCCTTAATGTTTAACTGTAAGTATTTGAGTTTTTCGTCAAATAAATCAGAGATGGATCTTTTGGCGCGCCGGGTCGTACAAGAGCTTGAAGGCGATGAAGGTCAAAAGCATTTGGATGAATATGCTGATGCTCATACGCAACGAGGCCAATGTCTTTTGCAAACGATCTGCAAAGATATGGGCTTTGATTCATTGTCTTACCAGTCGTTGGAGGGTATGCTAGAAGCAATTGGTATTGAGCCTGAAAAGGTTTGCACGTATTGTTGGACTGGTAAAGAGTAATGGATTCGTTTGCTGATGCCAAAGCTTTTTTAGATCAAATGCCGTGTGGTTTGTTCCGCTATCCGGCTGAGGGCTCTGATGAGCTCGACTATGTAAATAAGGGCCTGCTTGAACTTTATAAATGCGAAACACGTGATCAGTTTAAGCAGCTTACCGGATACACGTTCTCTGGCATGGTGTATCCGGCCGACTATGCCCGTATTGATCAAGAGATCTATGAGCAGGTGCGTACGGGCGACAAAGATCACGTTGTATATCGTATCCAATGTGCTGATGGCGAAATTCGTTGGGTTGATGATCGCGGGCATCTGGTACAAGACGCATCGGGCAAGAAGTGGTTTTATGTTACGCTGATTGATATCACCGAGATGATACAGACACGTCATGAATTAGAACGTGCTAATGAGCGTCTTGAAATTTTAACAGCACTTTCAAATGACATTATTTTTGATATTGAATGTGCCACGGGAGAGGCTCACGTATATGGCGACTTCCAAGATCGTTTTGAGCGAGAGCCACGGCAAGAAGATTTTGTTGTTAAAAGACGTTGTAATCGTGAGTGTGTCTTGGATATTACAACGCATGATCTCAATGCGCTTATAGAAAAAATTAGCGATGAGTCTCTGGTTGACTTTGAGACATCAACTCCTAATTCTGCAGGCGATCCTATCTGGTATCGCTATCAATCGGTGGTGCTGTATGATAAAGACAATAATGCGGTGCGTCATGTAGGACGTCTATTAGATACTCACACTATGGCTTTGCGTGAAAGCCAGTTTCGTAAAAAAGCAGAGCACGATAGCCTTACAGGTCTTTATAACCGAAGCGCTGCTTTAGATAAAATTACTACGTTATTAAATACAGAAGATCATCCGTACACCTTTTTCTGTATTGATGTGGAT
Source organism: uncultured bacterium (assembly GCA_905215035.1). Lineage (GTDB taxonomy): Bacteria > Actinomycetota > Coriobacteriia > Coriobacteriales > Eggerthellaceae > Anaerotardibacter. The sequence goes on along the minus strand of CAJMOJ010000002.1, from coordinate 13,660 downwards.
GATTTTAAATCCATTAATGATACGTATGGGCATCCTGAGGGCGATCGCGTATTAAAAGAACTGGGTGCTTTTTTCATGAAGGTCATGCGTAAAGAAGATATCGTTGCGCGTATGGGTGGCGATGAGTTTGCCATTTTTGCAACGGGATTAACACCTGGTCCTGCTTTGGAGCGTATTCTAGCTCATTTGCAACGCGGTCCTTTTGCAACACAGCGTGAGCAGGATACAGAGAAGAAAATAAGCGCTCAGCATCCTACCCCTACGTTAAGTATTGGTGCAGTATGCTGCTTGGATTCTTCTCTCACGTTTGAAGAGCTGTATGAACTAACTGACTCGGTGCTCTATGACGCAAAGCGTTCAGGAAAAGCACGTGCGCAGGTACGTGTTGTTGGGGACGTTTAAGACAAGAAGCATAGGTGCAGTAGTTATGTAGTAGTTAATACGTAGCTGTAAGAAGTTTGTTACCAAATAGACAGCAAATGTGACATTAAGCAGCACTATTTGCACTTTTTGCATGCTGGGATCTCAGGTATCCGTATATAGTACAGATAAGCCCGCAAACATCATGTTGTGAACCTTGCTGCAGTGACGCACTCTATAGTATGAGTTTCGTTTTGCAAAAAAATCTGCCTTGTAGATTTTTTTGAGAGGTATTGCAATAAATCCGGATGTGTTTGCGGGTCTTTGTATATATTCGGGCTTTTTGAGGAGAGTTGCCTATGTCATTTACGGGTAAACAGGCGCAACGTGATTCGATTATCCGCAATCGCATGACGTTGCCTCAAAAAACGGTCGGTTTGTCTCTCGCAGCACTTTTGGCTGCGACTCCCTTAACACCAGCATTTGCAGATGATTCAGATATTGTTATTGAGGTGCCTGATGTAGCAATTCAGACCGCACCATCAACGGTACGTACCGGTGCACAAATTATCCAGAATGCGCTGCAAAACGAAACTGATATTGAGACATTGCGCGGTCTTGTTAACGATGCCAATGATCTTGTTGATCAAGCTCAAACAGAGCTTGATGCCGTATCAGGTTCAGTAAATGCTGCTTATGCTAATCGTGATGCTGCGAGCGCATCACGTGAAGCGGCACAAGCTAACCAGGATGCTGCCACTTTTGATAAGCAGGCAGCACTTGATCGTGCGCAAGAGCAGCTTAATGTCGCTTTAGCAGACTATGCGGCAAAGTCTGCGGCGCTAACGAGTCAAATCACAGCGGTTAAAACCAATCTTACTAATGCACAAATAACATATGCAGAAAAGCAAGAAGAGCTTAAGGCGGCACAAGAAAAACTCCAAGCTGCTCAAGAAATTCTTGATGCTATTGTTGCTACACCTGATGGTGCAGCGGCAGCTGAAGCAATTAATCAGGCACAAGCTACCTATGATGAGTTGCAAGATGCGTATCGCGCAGCAGACGGTGCAGTTACTGCAGCTGAAGAAGCGCTCTGGGCAACACAAGGAAATACTCAGGCCGCTCAAGCTGCTCTTGATGCGGCGAAAGCAGAGCAAGCACGCGCTGATGCTGCTTGGGATACCGCTAAAACTACCTATGACGCAGCTTATGCAGAATATGAAGAGGCCTATGAGACCTACAATACTCTTGATCCCCTTGATAAAGAAGAGCTAGAGGCTGCAGAGGCAGCACTTGCACAAGCTGAAGCAGATCTTGCAGTAGCTGAAGCTGCATGGGATGAAGCCGAGGTCGTTCTTGATGCGGCAAACGCATCAGTTGAGGCTGCAGAGGTTGCCTATGAGCAAGCAGCCGATGAGGTTAATCGTGCGCAAAATGATTTGGATCAGCAAAAAACACAACTTGGCTTTGTTGCTAGTGAGCTTGTTGATGCTGAAAAGGTACTCAATGAAGCAATTGCTCAGTCCAAGGATGCTGAAAAGCTAGCTGAACAAGCACGAGAGAAATTAGCAGCTGCAAAAGAAGAATACGATGATGCTGTTGCAATTTTGAATACGGCTCAAAAGGCGGCTGATGAAGCAGGCGCTGCGGTAGTTGCTCAAGAGGCTAAGATTGCAGAGCTTGAAAGCAAATCTGCTTCTCTCGAAGAGTTAGAGGCAGCTCAAGCAGAACTTGAGCTTTTGCAAGCTGCATTGAATCAAGCTGAAGCAGACCTTGCTGCAAAAACTGAAGGTGAAGCAGAAGCACAAGATAAGTGGATTGCGGCTGATCAAACAAGTGCAGCAGCACAAGAGCAATGGATGTACTATGTGCAAGCTGCTGAAAATGCACAAGCATTAGCGGATGACCGTGCGGCTGCATACAAGGAACTTGATGAAATAGTTGTTCCAGCAGCTCAAGCAGCGCTTAGCACTGCTCAATCTGATCTTGCGGCCAAAGAGGCGGATCGTGCGGCGGCAAACGAGGCTGTTGCGCAGATAAAAGCATCTCAAGCTGAGATCCAGCAGGCAATTGAAGAAGCGCAGCAGGATAGGGCTGCAGCTCAGAACACTATTGATGCCAAGAGCGAGGTTGCGGCTGCAGTAAATCGTTTACAGCAAGCCGAAGATAATTGGTATCAGGCAGCTGATGGTACTACGCAGGCAAAATATTTACAGATCCAGGCTGAAAGTGAAGTAGCCGCAGCAACAGGAGTGTATCAAAAGGCAGCGGCGGTAGAGGAAGCAGCGGAGCAGGCGTTAGCTGAGGCTCAAGCACAGCGTGAGATTGCTCAAGTAGCTGCTCAAGATGCGCAGACCGCGCTTGATGAAGTGAAGAATCAGTATCCTGATGTAGCAAATGCTCAGGCGGCAGTTCTTGAGGCAATTGAAACTGAGAATGCCGCACAAGCAGCAGTTGAAGCAGCAGTATATGATGAGAATGACTATGACACATCAGCACAAGAAGCATTGCGTGATCAGTACAACGTAGTGGTTGAGACAATTGGTGCAACCTTACCTGAGGATCTTACTACTGCAGGTATTGATCCGGTTCCTGCTGACATGTTAAAAGATGAGGACTGGGCAACGTGGCAGGAGAGGTTAGGTGCTGTGGCTGCTGACATCAATGCGGCTGATGCAGCGCTTACTGAGACACAGCAGGCCGTTGCTGAGGCAGAAGAAGCGCTCGAGGCAGCGCTTGCTCAGGTTGTGGCTGCGGAGTCTGAAAATGCCTATGTTGAAGCATTGGCAAATTACAACGTTGCCGTTATGACGCGCGACAATGCTATTGAAGCACTCAACAACGCATTGGCGAACCAGCCTTCACGTCCTGGCGCAACTTGGCCGGGCTCATCATATGTACCGGGAAGTGCAGCAGGCAGCACAACTACGGGTGGCGCTAACGGTGCTGACGCAATTGAATCTGAGGTCGAAGAGTCTGAAGAGGCTGACGAGGCCGATGAGGTAACCGATACTGAAGCTACTGATGAGACTGCTACTAATGAGGGTGCTCAGGGCGCAGATGTCGTACAAGAAGTAATTACTGATGAAGCTAATCCTCTTGCCGCTATTCCTGATGAGGATGTGCCGCTTGCACAGGCGCAAGAGAACAATAGTGCTATGCCCTGGATTCTTACTGCGAGCGTGTTAGCAATTATACTTGGTGTTGTAATTGCTTTACTTGCCGGCGAAAAGCGTCGTAAAGAGCAAGAATAAGAGCGTGGTATCAACGAGTCTCAAGCGACTCTGATACTATACGGTGAGTGATTATTGACGTTGCTCACAACGCAAGATGGAAGCGGTCTTTCGAGCAATCGGAAGGCCGTTTTTTTGCAGGTTTTGATGTTTGATCGTTGTAGAGAAGTGAAGCGCTTCAAGATAGAGAAATACATAGATTGGTATAAATAGATTGGTGCAGTAGGGGAGATATGGAATATTTGGGTGCATGGTTGGCGTTGTGCGTTATTCCAATCATCGGGATCGTACTTATTGCGCGTTCATGGACGCATCGTTTGCCACGAGAGCGAAAAAATAAAAAGCTTATTGTCGGTTTTATTGTCTGTGTGCTGTGGCTGGTAGTGGCAAGCATTTCAGTTATAGCAAATGCACTGGGATCGCAAGATTATGCGGCAGGAACTGAGCGCAATGCATTTGCGCAAACCATAACGGCTCGCGTTGAAAGTGATATATGGGACGAAGATAGTTCGCCCATTGGGTTATGTGTAAACACGTCTACTACCGATGGAATCATACAAAACACTGATCCGCTTCAAGCGTTAGCAAAAATTGATTCTGATACGGGTAATGCTGTTGTTGATTTGTCCCCCGAGACGGATGCGGTGTCGATTGATCTAGCATTTCCAGAAGATCCTATTAAGATCGCTCTTGAACCTGAGACTGATTACGTCTTGATGTCTGATGCGACGCTGTGGTCGGTTGAGGCATTGCGGTACCAGACTGAGACGGGACAAGAGTGGACTGATGGGGAGGATGTGACTGACCCATCGCCCATTACTGATATTGTAATTCCCCTCAAAGAGGTAGATTACGCGCAGGCAGATTACGGTTCATGTAAGGCATGGATTGATGATGCTGCCGCTTATATTGAGGCAAAGGGTGAGCCTGATAAGGCAAACGCATTGAAGGCTGCCGCGCTTGCTGCACTCGAATCAGCGCGAGGGAGCAAACAAGTTGCGCAGTCGGCAGACGGAGAGCTTAAGGTTCACTTCATTGATGTTGGTCAAGGTGATAGCGCTTTTGTTGAATTACCTGACGGAAAAACAATGTTGATCGATGCGGGAACGCGCGCGTCGTCGGGGGTGGTTAAAGGATATATTGATTCGTTGGGATACGATCGGATCGATTATGTGGTGGCGACGCATCCGCACGAAGACCACATCGGCGGGCTTCCAGTAGTGCTACGATCCTTTGACATTGGTGCGGTATATGCCCCCAAAGCTCAGAGCAACACGCGCATTTTTGAAGAGTTTTTAGATGCAGTTGAAGACAAAGGGCTTGAGATCACCACTGCTTATAAGGGGCGTTCAGTGAGCGATGGTGCGAGTGCTACACCTTCTAGTTCTCAGAATGGAACACATGATACGAGCGCCAAAGGGACCACGAATGCCACAAATTCTGGAAGTGCCAAAGATTCTTCTGTTTCAGATAGTTATAAGATAAGTATTCTTTCTCCTTCACAATATGCAAATCCTGATGATCTCAACGACGCTTCAGTGGTGCTGCGTATTGAATACGGAAAGTCTTCATTTTTGTTTACGGGCGATGCGGGAAGCGACATTTTGTCCTCGGTAGCATATCAGCCTTGTACGGTGCTTAAAGTGTCTCATCATGGAAGCAGAACAGGTACCACCAAGTCACTTGTTAAAACGCTCAATCCTGGTGCTGCAGTGATATCGGTTGGTGAGGATAATTCTTATGGGCACCCATCGCAACAGGTGCTTGATGCGCTTGAAAATGTGAAAGTGTATCGAACTGATAAAAATGGAACAATTATTGCTACATCAACGGGTGATGATGTACGGATTGCTACCTTGTCATAGCGCAAAAGATTCTCGGGTTGCTTGTGGCTTAAAGGAGATAAGAATAATGATCATTGTTGATAGATTCGAAGGCGCCTATGCAGTATGCGAGATGGATGATCAAAGCATGCAAACTATCCCTCTTGCAGAACTTCCTTCGGGAATTAAAGAAGGTGATGTACTCACTGTTGTTGATGGGGAGTACGTACGAGATGTGCAGCAGACCAAAGAGCGCACTGAGCGCATTGCACAAAAGATGAATCGACTGTTTAGATAGAAAGCGGGCGTTATCTGGTCTCTCACGACAACGTGGTGCTAGACGTGGCTTTACATGAGGTTTGGATTAGGTAAATCCAAATACTCAACGGTGACCGGAGGATTAGCGCTCTTGTTGTTTTCATGATTGGTGGCAAGAGCGGCCCTTCCAATGGCTTCAAGTAAATATGCTAGCTGATAGCCAGGCAATTTTTTAGTGATTCCACTTTGTTCGAGAGAAGTAAATTCGAGCCAATTGTTAATGAAATTACCCCTGATAAGATAAAGGGTGCGTTGCGTGCCGCGGCCGCGTACGGCTACCGCAGTCATGGTCTGAAGGTCGTGGTAGTCGTTAAGGGAAACACCAATCTTTTCATACCATTCTGGGATATTCGCTACCCCCTCATCGGCAAAAAATTGTTTAATTTCTCCTGATGACGAGAGGGGATACGAGGGGATTTCGTATCCTTGGCTCTTGGCATAGTAATACACATAGCGTGAAGCATTTCCTACTTGCACGCGGTCTCCTAATACGAGCGCTGCAAGGGGAACCAAACGATACAAATTTAAATAGCCGCTGTCATGTTCGGCACGCATGTAGTCAATAAGCATATCAAACGCACGATCGGTTGCCATTCGGGCGCCCTCCACAAGCGCTTCGGGAGTTTGTGCTTTAGTTGCACCATCATCCGGTTTTTGAACGTGCTTGCGATGAGCCGCTTTAGCTGCGTTAATTTGTTCTTGGGTAGGGCGTTCAGGTCCAAGTGGATCTAAATGATAGGTGATAGCCATGAGGTTTCATCCCTTACGAACTTTTTGTTGAACGAGATTTGTTGGACTAGATTCTATGATAGCGCTTACTTAGCGTAAAAAAGTGAATGCATGAGAGGCAAAAAACATGCCGCAATCATAGAACATTCCTGGTTAAAGGAACGACTAGAGAGCGAGTGCGTATACATGGCCAGCTCCATACAATTTGCCAAAGATATATTTATTAGAAGCAGACTCGTCGGTTACATATACACGACCGAGGTGGTTTTCGATACCCTCAAGCATAGGAGGCGCTACAACATCATTAGTGAGACTTTGTTGGTCAAGGCAGTAAAGGGGGACTTCAACTCCATCAGCAAGATAGGTGCCTGTTTGGACAAGATTGTCTTGGCGGTAAACATACAGGTGTGAGGTGTTTATACCAAAGGATTGACAGAGCACAATTTCATCCGATTCGGTTTGGCAAGTTCCTTGAATCATTCCTGGAATGGAATATACACAAGCTGGTACACGAGCATATCCATAGGGCTGTGTGTTGTCCTGTGGGTAGCAGTACATAACGGCGGGATTTTCCGTTCCATCTGGTGTGGTGATGTGCATGGTGTCGGGTGTTTCGTAGTCGCCAGGGTGATAGAACACACCCAGATAAAGGGCATCATCTTCAATATTCATAAAAGCAGGACTGAAATCAAGGTCAATGCGATCAAGTGCTGTGACGGTTTCTCCTTCTTGTGCGGCGGCTAATGCTGCGGCATCAAACACAAGATAACTCATATCGGCTGCAACAAAAGCATAGGTATCAGTAGTTGTGACGGCAGATCCGTGACCCTTATAGGGGGTACCATCGGGATTAGCGAGTTGGATTTTAGTAATTGTCTCAGTCGTGGTTCCATCAACAGCTTCAGTGCTTACTCTTTTATAAAGAGGCGATGGGCTCCCATCGTTCATATATCCGCTAAAGAACCACATGTGTGCTGAGTCTAAATAATCGAGGTCTTGGGGGATAAAGCCGTTATTAATGCCAGGGATTTCAAATTGCTCGTGAGCCTGATCGTAAAATGTGGCGTAGGTAGTGTGTATATATACATTAATTCCAGCAACAATGGCGATAAAGAGACCCATAAAGACAAGGATAACCACGCTGATAATACGTGGCCATTTTGGCTGAACGTAAGGATAGGATTTCATGATGACTCCTTTGCTGTGCTGATAGGTATGCTACTGGTATTGCTGAGCGATAGGGGATTACAACAAAGAAGTGCAACGGACGTGTTACAAAATCTCATCAGACTTTTTACTTACCGATCGCTCGTTAGGGCGTATAGCGTTAAGACGACTAGACTAAAAGCGTAAGAAAATCACGGCCTGTGATGTATAGACGTTGATGTATAGACGTGTGACCTATAAACGCGTGATGTGAGTCGCAGACAATGATAACAGGAGGAGGAAGATTGGTATGGCAGATCCAGTAAAAGTTACCCCTGAACAAGCTGATGAAATTTTAGAGGTTGAGCATCCGGTAGTACTCGATGTTCGCCCTGAGGGAATGTATGACGAAGGTCATTTGCCTGGTGCAATCAATATCCCATGGGACCAGATTGATAAAGAACGTGCGGCAAAGATTGCGAGCGAGACAGATGCACCTATTATGGTTTATTGTCAGACAGGCATGCATAGTGCGATTGCAGGCAAGAAGCTAAGTGATATGGGATATACCAAAGTTTATGACATGGAGGGCGGCCTTCAGAACCATAAAGGTCCTCTCACTAAAGCATAAATTTGCCAAAGGGAATTATAAGGAGAATAGAACATAAAGAATAAAACACGTCAGCTATAAACTTGCTGAAGTGCGTCAGTGAAGAAATGCAGAACAGGTTGTCCTGTTCTGCATTTCTAGTGTTCGGCCCTAACGCGGTCCTCATGTTTGAATAGTGTTTGAATGGTGCACAGATAGGGTGTTTTAGGGATGTCTTAGAGTGGAGAGATCTCAGAGCGCAATAATAGGAACACGGATATCGTGTTGTTCAATGGGTACTTCATCAACCTGCTGCTCTGCAAAAGCAACAGCGGCAACACGGGTATCGCTTTGAATTTGCGTGAGGTAACGATCATAATTTCCGCCCCCATAGCCAAGACGATTGCCCTGCTTATCAAACGCAACAAGAGGAACCACGATCATAGTAAGATCTTGAGCGCGTACATAGGGAAAATCAGCAAGCATAGGATCATTGTGCTGATAGGTTTTAAGCGGGTTGGCCAAAAAGCTTTCAGGTGTTTCTGCTTGATGGTAGGGATTCGTGGGATTAACAATATACTGTCCTGACCCATCGACTTGCATAATGGATTCGTAGGTCATCTGATCAACAAGGCGCATTTCCATGGTCTGTTGCGTGTCATTGTCGCTGTGGGCGTCTTGCACAATGACAGGAAACGCTATTGAGCAACCTTGTTCGTAGGCATTTTGAATAAAATCATGGAGCTGTACTTCGTCAGGAAATGCTGAATAAACAGCAATAATGGCCTGCGATGGATCTTGGTCGGTAAGCATGAGTGTCATGTCGAGTGATTGGATAAGTCGCTTGCAGATCTCAGCTGATTTATGTGCTCGATAGGCTTCATCTAATTTGCGACGTATTGCTAAGACCTCACGACGTAGAGCGGTGCGTTCCTCTATAGCGTGAGTATCGCGTGACGTATCAGACGTGTGAGATGAAGTGTGTGCGCTGGTCATGAGGGCATCCTTTCGCGTGCAGTGCGAGTATGGCGCAAAGGTACAGTGCGTGCATGGTAGGTGCGATGGTGTGACTGCGTACCTACAAATGACGTAATCTCAAACATAGTTGATAATGAGGAAAAGAAGCGAGTAGTGATTCTTTTGTTACACAATGATTGAATTCATCTTTTGCTGGTGCTAACCAATGCCAAAAATCTGCATGATTAAGCAGATGATCGACAAAATTCCAACTACGACAATAGTAATGTAGAGCAGAATGCGCGTAATAAGGGGGACCGTATGCGATCCCATCATGTGTCGATCAGTGCAAATAATAGCCATAAATATTAAAAGAACAGGCAGAATTACGCCATTAACAAATTGTGCCGTCAGCATAATACCCATAAGGTTGAGCCCCGGAATCACGATAACAAGGGCACTGATAACGATAGTGGCGGTAAAAATACCCTTGAAAATAGGAGCCTCTTTCCAAGAGAAATTCACACCTGCTTCCCAGCCGAATGCCTCACAAATAACAAAAGAGGTAGTGAGGGGTAAAACGCAGGCAGCAAGGAGGGAGGCAGCGATGAGTCCAACAGCAAAGAGAGCTTCAGCGTATTGTCCGGCAAAGGGTGCAAGTGCAGCAGCCGCATCGGCAGCAGATTCGATTTCGATACCTTGTGGGTAGAGCACTGATCCTGTGGTGACAATAATGAACCAAGCAACAATACAAGCAACAACTGCGCCGGTAACCGCATCGATACGCTGATAAAAAAGCTCGTGTACCTCTACGCCTTTTTCTACAACCGATGATTGGGTGTAGAACATCATCCAGGGAGCAATAGTGGTACCTACCATTGCCACCGTAAGAGAAAGAAAACTCTGATCAAGGAGTGCTTCAGGTACGACGGTGTGAATAAGGGCGAGATCCCAGTTTGGTTGGCACATGAATGCCGCAATAATATAGGAGATAAAAACAAAGCTTAATGCAAGAAAAACATTCTGAACGCGTTTGTAGCTGCCTCCTATGATAAGTCCCCACACAGCGGCTGCAGCGATAGGAACACTGATCCAGCGTGGAACCCCGAACATTTCCATACCTGAAGCAATGCCAGCAAATTCGGAAAAGGTTGTTGCAACGTTGCCAATAAGCAGCGCGAGCATAGCAAGGGCGGTCAGACGAATGCCAAATCGTTCACGAATAAGAGCAGCGAAACCTTTGCCTGTGACAGCGCCCATGCGAGTGGCAGTTGTTTGCACTACGATCAAGAGGATGCACATAACAGGAATTACCCACAGAGTAAGGTAGCCAAATTTTGCACCAACCGTTGAGTAGGTAGAAATGCCACCTGCGTCATTGCCGGCCATAGCGGTCACAATGCCTGGTCCCATCGCCATCAAAATAAGAAAAAGTTTGGAGTGCTTTTTGAGAGATGCTTCACCATTGGAATGTGGGCTGGTATGCACCGTGCTGGCGAGGTCAGTATGCGAAGTTGCAGCTGTGGTCGTAGCTGGGGTTGTAGCTGGAGTAGCGTGTGGAGCAGCGGTTGGGGCGGAGGCGCCAGTAGGAGTAGAAGAAGTATGTAAGCGTTTTGCCATCATAAAGGTAATCCTAAGTTCTTACATCTATTCGTACATCTCATTTCTTATTCTTACATCTCATCTCTTGTGTAATGCCAACGTCTAATTCCCAACAAAATGGAGAATGAGATAGGTATACGGGATCAGCAAAAGAGCAAAACAAAGGGTAGTGACGGCAAGCTGCACACCAGAAATATGAAGCTTGTGCTCTTCTGCGTCATCTTCAATAACATCGAGCGCATCGTCAACAGTGACAATGCCAAGCATAACGCCCGCTTCATCGACAACAGGGATTGCGAGTAAGTCGTATTTGGAAATATCAGCCGCAACCTCTTCTTCTTTTTCCTCGGGAAGGGCTGTGATGAGTTCATCAAACATGATTTCTTCAAGAGGCGTATTTTTTGGTGCAAGCACGAGTGTGCGCAGAGACAAAACACCTACGAGCTTGTCATACGGATCAAGGACATAGACATAACTTACCGTAGGGTGATCTTCATCAAGTGCACGAAGGGCATCGACCGTTTGTTCTACTGTGTCGGTTGTATGCATAGCGACATATTGGGTGGTCATAAGACCACCTGCGGTGTCATCCTTATAGCCAAGCAATTTGCGAATATCAGCTGCATCCTCGACGCCCATAAGGCGCAACAGGGTTTCAGCTTTTTCGTAAGGAAGGTCTCCTACAATGTCGGCCGCATCGTCAGGATCCATGTCGCCCAACAAACGGGAAGCACGCACTTCATCCAAGTCTGCGATGATATCTGCTTGAAATTCATCTTCCATCTCAGAGATCGCATCGCCCGCCTGCGCATCGTCTAAGTGCTTAAAGACATTGGCGCGTTGCTGCGGATCAAGCTGCTCTAAGATGTCTGCAACGTCAGCAGGGTGTAATTCTTCCAAGCGGGTATGGGTGACGGAAAGTTGCACCTCAGACAAGTCGCGATCCAAAAGATCCATGTAATTCCAAGCGATGAGTTTTTCATCAATATGTTTGCCAAATAAATGGGCGAGTTTGGTTGCCGTCTTTTCAAGTATGGGATGAAGTCCTCGCAAAATACCGCGCATACCCACTTCAGCACCAAGAAGACGCAGCTGGTTTCCTGATTGGGAAAGCTTCAAATCGTTTACGCGCACAACCTTCATGCCTTGTGTGTCAACAATTTGTCGATCAAGAAGATCGCGTGCGAGGAGCACCTCATCAGGTTGAAGATATGAAAAACGGATATCTTCTTTATCTACGCGAAGTCTGATGCCCTCTTCATCAAAGTCTCCAACATACTTACGCCATGAGATCATAAAGGGGACTTTTCCAGGGCCTGTAAAGGCAAGAGAGGTAATGCGAGGGAAAACCTCACCTGTTTGAATGGCAAGATCTGAAATAGTGCCGAGTTTTTCTCCGTTAACATCAACGACTGGCTCGCCGATCATCTGTGATAAGTAAAGCATGTTCCTCCGAATCTGCAGACTCGTAAAAACATGTGCGTAGACGTTGCTTAGTACAAGCATGCTAGGAGCATAGTGCACGTGGCGCAGCACAGTAACCTGCTCTTAGTGGCAACGAAAGGTACTGCTAGTCGCGCTTCGGACAGCCCTTACTTATATTGTTGGACCATCACTAAGGCGCACAGCAAGATGCCTTTTGTCTGCCTACATACATAAGCAGCGTCAAAGCAAATGCAAAACGAATCCGCTTCGTCGCGTCGCAGTTTTCCTTCAACTGCGCGGCGCTATGCGGAGGCAGAAGAAGGATTACAATCGGTGAGGTTTCGGTTTTCGAACCTTCAAGTGTTTCCTTCCATAAAATGAATACGCATTCAAAAACATCTTAGGGATGCGCGCCGTATGAGTGTCACGCGGTGCACCGCATACTGTTCTTGAACTCTTTAATTCTAATAGATAGTTCTTGGGTTGGCCGGAAAAAAATTGAGTAATGGTGCCGATGGGATGATGGTGCGCTATTAGGTTGCTTTTAGGCGCTTGTTAAAAAGAGTACTGCATAAAAATAAACTGCCGCCAAAATGAGGAGGCAGAGCGCTAAAAAGCACCAGTAGGAGTGTAGATGAAGCGTGGCTCAACAATATGAGTACGCACAAAACTCATCGCCTCATCTTCTCCTTTTTCAGCAAGAAGGGAAAGGAGTGCATGAAGAAAAGCGGCCGATTCAGGATGCATAGGAAGATTGCCAAAGGAAAGCTCAAGTTCAAAGTACTCAAGAGGGCAGGAATCATGGTAGTCCTCGCCCTTGTAGACTTTTGACGCTGCGATGCGATCACACATCATCTCGACCATATAGCGTGTTGGAATGGGGACACCATATAAAGTTCCGTCGCCACCGTCACGCATGTCAGTCCAATATTCATAATGATGCGGGTTGCGTCCCTTGTGGTGCATCCAACCTTCAGAGAATCCTTTATCGTGACGCTCTGCAGCGTTGGGAGATCGGTCGCCTTGGAAATAATGAGCGCCGACGCTGAATTCGGTTGGCGAATACTTGGATAGATCATGGATCAATCCCTGCCAGGGAATACCCGCTTTTGCGCACAATTCGAATACGAGTGCTTTATGTTTGGTGATGGTTGCAAAATGATGGAGAGCATTTGAGACAAGCTGCTCGCGGCTGATATGTTTGTTTTGGTATTCCATGAGTTTCATTATACGAGAAACAATGGTGGATCATTAGCTTGGCGAACAAGAAACAATGAAGTAAAGATAATAAACGTAAAGAAACATAGCAAAAGCATGCTCTTCATTGCCCCGGTAATGATTTAGGAGATATAGAACATCAAAAAAAAGAAAAAAGACAACAAATAAAAAACCCGCTTTGACCTGCGCAAAACGGGTGAATTTCAAATGGTGCGCCGTGAGGGATTCGAACCCCCGACGTACTGATTCGTAGTCAGTCC
>CAJMOJ010000001.1 GCA_905215035.1 uncultured bacterium | reverse complement strand
AGACCCGAAATGGTTCCCGTCTCATCAACATCAATCTTGAATGCAGCGGGGGCCTTACCTAAACCAGGCATAGTCATAACGTTACCCGTAAGAGCAACAACAAAGCCAGCGCCCGCTGAAACCTTAACCTGGCGCACCGTAATACGGAAATCGCGCGGAGCTCCCAATTTTGCAGCATCATCAGAGAACGAATACTGTGTTTTTGCCATACATACCGGCATACCACCAAAACCGAGCGATTCAAGCTGTGCGATCTCTTTACGGGCAGCAGGCGTGAAATCTACCCCATCGGCATGATAGATACGCTTTGCAATAGCCTCAATCTTTTCGGTCAAAGAAAGCTCATCGCCATAAGCAAATTCAAGCTTGGAAGGTTGTTCACATAAACGGATGACTTCCTCAGCAAGTTCAATGCCGCCTTTGCCACCCTTTTCCCAAACCTGAGAAAGTGCCACATTAACACCAAGCTCTTCACACTTAGCACGAACCAAATCAATTTCAGCTTGGGTGTCTGTTGGGAATTGATTGATTGCAACTACACAAGGAAGCTTATAAACCTGCGTAATATTTTCAACATGCTGTAAGAGATTTGGCAAACCTTTTTCAAGTGCCTCTAGATTCTCTTCATTCAAATCAGCTTTAGCAACACCGCCATGGTTTTTCAAAGCGCGCACAGTCGCTACAACCACAACCGCATCGGGCTCAATACCAGAAAGACGACACTTAATGTCGAGGAATTTCTCCGCACCCAAGTCAGCGCCAAAACCAGCTTCAGTGACAACATAATCACCTAAAGCGAGCGCCATACGCGTTGCCATAATTGAATTGCAGCCATGAGCGATGTTAGCAAACGGACCACCATGCACAAAAGCAGGGGTGCCCTCTAAGGTTTGCACTAAATTAGGCTTGAGCGCATCCTTTAGAAGTGCTGCCATCGCACCTTCCGCCTGAAGATCATGAGCAGTAACTGGCTTATCATCATAGGTATACCCCACAACAATGCGACCTAAACGCTCTTTAAGATCAGTAATTGAAGTTGCAAGACAAAAGATTGCCATAATCTCAGAAGCGACGGTGATGTCAAACCCGTCCTCACGAGGAACGCCATTTGCCTTACCGCCCAAACCGCACACAATATTGCGTAATTGACGATCATTCATATCAACAACGCGTTTCCATGTGATGCGACGTGGATCAATATTGAGTTCATTTCCGTTATGGATATGGGCATCTAACAAAGCAGCGAGCAAATTGTTGGCTGCGCCAATTGCATGGAAATCACCCGTAAAATGCAGGTTGATATCTTCCATAGGGATAACTTGAGCATATCCGCCACCTGCTGCGCCACCCTTAATGCCAAATACAGGACCTAAAGAAGGCTCACGCAATGCAATCACAGTATTCTTGCCAAGTTCAGAAAGCGCATCACCCAAACCAACAGTAGTAGTGGTTTTACCTTCACCTGCTGGTGTTGGATTAATAGCCGTCACCAAAATAAGCTTACCCGGCTCATGGTCTTCATTGCGCAATAAGTTGTAGTCGATTTTTGCCTTAGATTTACCGTAACACTCTACATACTCAGGAGCGATACCAGCCTTTTCCGCAATAACAGTAATGTCTTGAGGGGTTGCCGCTTGAGCAATTTCGATATCGGTTAACACGATAAACTCTCGCTTTCTAAACGATGAGACCGACAAACAATACAACTATCCTCTATATCTTGTTGCGGCCTCTCTGACTAACCGTATGAGGCCTATTATACTGAAGTCGGCTACACACCGATATAGGAGCTAGAGAGTTAACTGGTGATAGATTCGAAGTAGTCCCTGCAAGGTAAGTTCGAGGTTTATTTCATTGATAACCGAAGACATCGGAGCTATGCGATGGGCTAAACCACCTGTAGCAACCACGGTCGCCTCGTATCCTAATTGCTTTTGGATGCGCTCTACCAACCCATCAATACGAGCAGCCTCTCCTACCACAATACCCACCTGAACCGCTTCAGTAGTATTGCGACCAACAGCAACACCTGGATCTTCTAATTCAACAGCAGGAATCAGAGAAGCACGGCTAAATAGGGCACGCATTGAAGATTCAACACCTGGAGCGATAATGCCACCTGCAAAATGGCCTTCTGCATCAATCACTTCAATATTGGTAGCAGTGCCAAAATCAACCACGATAACAGGTGCCTGATATAAAGAGATTGCTGCAACTGCATCAGCAACACGATCAGCACCCAGTTCAGTAAACGTACCAGGAGCAATCCCGAGCATATCCGCACAAGCCTGCGAAGAAACAACTACCGGCTCAATGCCAAAATGACGTTGGCACACCTTTTCCCAAGTATGAGTAAGCGCTGGTACCACAGAAGCAAGTACCGCTCCATTAATCTGGTGTCGATCAAGATTTTCCGCCTCTAGTAATGCATGAAGTTTAATACGCATTTCATCAGACGTAGAATCAACAGAAGTGGCCAAACGCCACATATGAACCAGCTTGTCGCCATTATAGACACCCAAAACGGTTTGAGTGTTTCCTACATCAACCGCTAAAAGCATTAATCTAAACAGCCCCTCTCCCCTGGTAAAGTAAAATTTTTTGATATAGTAGTAATACGTAATAAAGCCCGTAGGTGATTTATAATTACGCGTAAGCGCGTAATTCTTTTGTATTTGATTGCCAGCCATGAGTAAACCTTATGGATGGTGTATCTTTCACAATACTACCCACGTGCTTAATTATCACTAACAAGATAATCTGTATTGAAACGATATTTGATGTACGGATGGTAAAGGGGACACAATGGCACATACTCCGGCAAGAATATTAATTGTTGATGATGAGCCTTCTATCACCGAGTTCGTAAGCTATGCACTTCAAAAAGAAGGCTACACTGCAGATATTGCTGCTGATGGTGAAGAGGCTCTGCAGAAAGTTGAACAGAATCACTATGATCTCTTCATTTTAGACATCGTTCTTCCTGGCATGGATGGATATGATCTTTGTCGCCGTATTCGCGCAAAGCACGACACGCCTATTCTGTTCTTATCTGCTAAAGACTCTGAGATCAATAAAGTTGTTGGTCTTGAGTTAGGCGCTGATGACTACTTGGCTAAGCCTTTTGGTATTCGCGAACTTCTTGCTCGAGCACGCGCTCTTCTTCGTCGTTCACAGGGTGGAGATATTCCCTCAACATCTCGCATCTCTGCAGGTGGCATTACCCTTGATGAGGATGCTCATGTTGCAACAGGAGAAAATGGCAATATTGACCTAACACCTCGTGAATTTGAATTGCTTTGCTGCTTAATGCGCAATGCAGGCAAAGTTGTTTCTCGTCAGGATCTCTTGCGTGAGGCATGGGGCTGGGATTACATCACCGAGACTAAAACTGTTGATACTCACATCAAGCGTCTTCGCGACAAAGTTGAAGCTGCAGGATATGATCCAATGCTCGTTGAAACAGTACGTGGCTACGGTTATCGCTTCAAAAAATAGACGTACCCAAAAATAGTACGTACTAGCACGTACTCTCTTGCTTAACATATAAAAAAGCCGGCCCATCGGGTCGGCTTTTTTATATCACTATAACGTAAAACTGATCTACAACAAGAACCCATCGCGCTTGGCATTTTCACGTGCAAGTTCAATAATGTTTTCAACCGCACGCGTCTTATGCCCCGCACGCCGATAGGCCATATAAACTAAATGAAAGCCGCCTTCAAGTCCCTCAATTTGAATCTTTTTGATTTGCGGAAATGGCGCTAAGCCAAGCGTATCAAGCGATAAGCCCACACAGTCTTCACGGCTTGCCATAGTAGATCCCAACGAAATCTCATCATCACATGACTGAATGATGTCGATGTCGTAATTCTTAATAAGCGCGCGCACTTCACGACCGATGGTATTGTCATCACGATACGTTACAATGCCATACTCTGACAGTTCTTCAAGCGCAATCGTGTCACGTGAGGCAAGCGGATGGGCTTCATTCACAATCACAACAAGCGACTGCATAGCAACTGGCACATACGCTAAATTAGGACGACCTTCCATGCGCGCAGCAAAACACACATCATAAATACCATCCTCAAGGCGATCCAATAAATCACGAGTAAGGCCGTGATAAAGCTTAATATCTACCAGAAGTCCGTAACGCTCACGATATTCGTGAAGGAGCTCTGGCAAATAGTCAGACTGCACCGTATAGATTGTGCCGATATCAATAGTGCCCGAAAGATGATCTGCGTGCTCTTGGGCGATAGCGATGCCCTTATCGATAATATCAAGTCCCTGCCCAATAAAGCCATTAAACTCTGCGCCCCATTTTGTAAGACGCACAGTACGTCCTTGATGCTCAAATAAGGAAATGCCTAATTCTTCTTCTAATTGCTTGATTGAATTAGAAAGAGCCGGTTGCGTAATAGAAAGCGCTTCTGCAGCTTTAGTAAAGTGCTGCATGGAAGCTAATTTTCTAAAGTAGCGTAACTGCGACAGATTCATGGCTTCCTCTCTATGCCCGATTTGTCACCGCACCTACAGCCTGAGCCAAAATAATTGCAAGAACCATCTTGATCAGATCAACGCCAATAAAGGGTGCGATTGCCGTTGCAAAAGCGACTTCTGCACTTACATGACCAACTACGATAAACCATGCCCAACCAAAAGCATAGTTGATCGCTATGAATACTAATCCTACAACAAGATTGCGTAAAAGTTGCCCACGTGCAATACGAGTGCCAAAAAATGAAACGTCTTTTGTGTCAGAAAAGACAGGAACTGACTTGAGCGCTACAGCTAAAGCAATACAAAGACCACCGCCAACAACGTAGCTCATAATAAAGCCACCCGTTGGGCCTAAGAGAGCAGCTAATCCACCTCTAAAGGAAGAGAAAAGCGGTAAACCAAGCGCACCAAGCGCAACATAACCACAAAGCGCAATCATCGCCTGTTTGGGCTTTAAGGCAAAAATCACAAAACACACCATAAGTGTTTGAAGAGTAAAGGGAATGGGACCGAGAGGTACCGTAATCCATGCTGATACCGCGATAAGCGCAATAGCTAAGCCACTGTACACAATTGTTTTAATACGCGATTGCTGTGCCGATACTGCTCGTTCCATAACTTCGTTCTCCTTTGCTTTTATGTCATGCATACTCCAGGAAACAACTGTTACTCGACAGGAAAAGTACGTTCACTCTCCTTGTCTCATTCACAACTGACCCTTGCGCTAGTATTACACAACAGTAAAGGAGAAACGTGAACGTAATTGAAATCATGCTAATCGGTGTAGGATTGTCGATGGACGCATTTGCGGTAACCATCTCAAACATGTTCGTTTACCGCAACCTCTCTCGCGCACGTATGTTTTTAATGCCCTTAACCTTTGGACTTTTTCAGGGCATCATGCCTTTAATTGGTTATTTTGCAGGTACGTTTTTTGCAGAAACTCTCTCTCAGTATGCCGGCATTATTTCGTTTTTAATTTTGGGCATTATTGGCGGCAAGATGATCTGGGACGCCTTACACGATGATCCTGAGCAAGCCGATGAGCTTGAAGAGGCTCAACACGCTAAAACACTGACGATACCTACCCTCTTATTGCAAGGTGCTGCAACAGCTATTGATGCACTTTTTGTCGGTGTCTCTTTTGCGGCAATGTCGGTTAATCCTTTTACAAGTTGTTCGCTTATTGCTCTTACCACCTTTATATGCGTCTTGATTGCACTGCTCATTGGTCGACGTTTTGGCATGCTTCTCGGAGAGCGTGCCGCTCTTGTTGGTGGCGTGGTACTTATTCTCATTGGCCTCAAAGCCCTCATAAGCTAAACCAACAAACCCGAGTTTTGTTCTAAGGGCAGAAAATGCACCTCTCCTGAGGCAACCTCTTGGGGATTTTGATACGGATTATCCGGATTTGCCAAAAGCAACGTTCCTCGTTCAGTAACACGCACAATAATGCCCGAATCAAGACGCACCCCATCAATACGCTCAATAGCAACAAGTCTCTCTTTCCAAGCAAGACTTGCATTAAACGGTTCAACAAAAGGCGTAAATCCCTTTTCAAGCCAAACCACAAAACGTCTCTCGAATTCAGCAAGAAAACATCCCAGTAGTTTTTCCATAAACAGAGCGTGATGTGCACTTAATTCAGTTCCTGCGCGATGGATCCCCTCGCAAGCATAGGCATAGCGGTACTTGCCATCATATCCGCCCACCTCATCACGAATAACATTAATACCCACACCAATGCAAAGAAAAGTCGTATTGAAAAGCTCAAGGGAAATGCCGCATATTTTTGCGTCATGCACAAGCACGTCGTTAGGCCACTTGATTTGTATAGCTTGGGATGCAAGATTACTCACGCGCTCAAGAGCAGCTTTAACGCTTAGACCTACTACTAGCGATAAGGTGGAAATATCATCACGTAGAGGAACGGGTATATACGAGGCAAGATTAATTCCTAATGAAGCATACAAACCACCCAAAGGGCTTGTCCACGATCTCCCCTGTCGTCCGTATCCTTGCGTCTGAATCAAAGCAGTATGGACACAGTAATCACAATCCGCTCTATCCTCTTTGACGCGCATGTTAGTAGAATCAACTTCGTTGTAGGTAACAATACGAATATCAGGACGCAAAGAATTACCGTCAGTCGCCTTGCGCGATGAATACCGCAACGCCGCTAAATTTCCATCTATGCTGTATGCATCGCGATACTCACGTATGTGATCAGCATTTAGCAACGCCAAGCCTTACCGAGAATTGCTTTTTCTGGGTCAATATGCGTGCCATCAGAAAGCACATGACCAGGAGCAATATCAAACAGTGGCTTGACTACAAAATCACGTTCTGTCAAACGCGGATGAGGTAAGGTTAAAACATCAAGGTCTGATACGTATCCCTGATAATCAAGGATATCCAAGTCGCACGTACGTGGCCCATTTTTTTCTTCTCGCACACGACCCAAACTATTCTCAATTGCTTGTAAATATTTCAGAAGCTGTTGAGGGGGCAAACCGGTACGCAGCATAATCACCGTATTTACAAAGGTGTCTTGATCGGTTTTATAGGCAGGTTCACTTTCATAGAACGGTGCCACATCGATAACTTCTGTATCAGGCATCATACACATGTCGCCAATTGCTTTGTTGAGCATGGCTTTTTTACCCTCAAGCTCCTCCCCTTCTTCAGCAACAAGAGGAACATTGCAGCCTGCACCAATCAGAGCATAGGGGCGCAAATTATCTTTGATAGTTTGCGCCATCAACGCAACATTATGCACTCTAATAACTGATGCTCCCAGTTCGCAAGCCATTAATGCCTCAGCACATGAAGCCTCATCGCGTTTTTGCTCATCTTCTACTTGATAGGCACTCTGCAAAAAGCTTTTACGAGACACCGCCACCATAACAGGATATCCCAGATGAACAAACTCGTGCATATTACGTAAAAGCTGGATAGTCTGATGCGCAGTTTTTCCAAATCCAGGACCAGGATCAAGGCAGATACGATCATGCGTTATGCCCGCGCGCTCAAGTTCAGAAGCGCGATCAGAAAGATAATCTCTCACCTCAGCAACTACATCACTATACTCGGTTTCATCTTGCATAGTGCGAGGGTCATCGCCACCCATATGCATTACAACAAGCCCGGCGTCACACGATTGAGCTACCTCAACCATAGCGGGGTCTCTAAAACCACTTACATCATTAATGATAGAAGCTCCCGCCTCAATGCAGGCACGTGCAACTGAGGCATGACGCGTGTCAATAGATACGCAAATATCTTCTGCAGCAAGGGTACGCACCACTTCAAGAACACGAGAAAGCTCAACATCTTCTGGAACAGGATCAGCACCAGGGCGCGTTGATTCGCCGCCAACATCAATAATAAGAGCGCCCTGCTCAATCATTTCGTGAGCATGTGCGATTGCTTTTTGAGGATCATCGTAGCGCCCCCCATCAGAAAACGAATCAGGGGTAACGTTCAAGATGCCCATAAGAATGGGCATCTGAGAGTCAAAGTGATACGAGGAGCATTTCCAGATCATGATATCAGTATCCTTTTTACTGCTGACGAGGCGTGGTATCACTCTCGTCGGTATTATCAGAAATAGGCGGTTGAGGAGCAGGAGGAACCGGAACACCTGGCGTAGTAGCAGAAGAAACAGAGCTTGTTGCAGAGTCTGATGACGTTGCTGTCGTTGCCGGAGCCGAACCATAATGCTTAACACCAGGAGCTACCCCTTGATCCGCGGAATCAACCGAAGGTGGTGGTGTTAGCGGTGTTTCTGCTTGACCAAACCCATTCTCCTCTTCTTGTTGAAGATATTCGGGCCACTTGTTATCAAGCAAAGCTTGACAAGCAGCACCATCGACTGTTTCACGCTCCAGCAAGACCGATGCCATCAAATCCATCTGAGCCTTATGTTCACTCAAAATCTCATAGGCACGATCATGGGCTTCTTTCATGATCTTAGCGACCTCTTCGTCAATACGACGTGCAGTCTCCTCGGAGTAATCTTGCGTATTGCCGTAGTCACGACCTAAGAATACCTCGTGATTAGGCTGACCGAAAACCTGAACGCCTAGATCGGAAGACATACCATAGTTGGTAACCATAGAACGAGCCATCTTGGTTGCGCGCTCTAAGTCATTAGAAGCACCCGTAGTAATGTCATCGCAGAAAATTTCTTCAGCAACACGACCACCCAAGAATACTGCTAACTGGTCACGAATTTCATTACGTGAATTCAAAACCTTATCCTCATCAGGAATGGATAAGGTATAACCCAATGCACGACCACGTGAAATAATTGAGATTTTATGTACTGGATCAGCTTGCGGCAAGAGGTGACCCACCAACGCATGACCTGATTCGTGATACGCAATAGTCTTTTTGGTAAGCGGATCCAACACGCGGCCCTTACGCTCAGGACCAGCAATAACGCGCTCCATAGAATCTTGCACTTCTCGATCAGTGATAATTGTTTGATTTCTACGTGCTGACAAAATAGCTGATTCATTCAAAAGGTTTGCCAAATCCGCACCCGTAAAGCCAGGCGTAAGTTTGGCAAGCTTAGCTAAATCTACATCATTGGCGAGCGGCTTGTTCTCAGCATGAACTTTAAGGATTTTCTCGCGACCGCGAACATCAGGAACATCGACAACAATCTGACGATCAAAACGACCCGGACGCAATAGCGCAGGATCCAAAACGTCAGAACGGTTAGTTGCAGCAATGAGTACGACTGAATCATTAGAATCAAAGCCGTCCATCTCAACCAAAAGCTGATTGAGCGTCTGCTCGCGCTCATCATGGCCGCCACCAAGACCAGCACCACGCTGGCGACCAACTGCGTCGATCTCATCAATAAAGATGATGGCAGGAGCGGCTTCTTTTGCGTCTTTAAACAAGTCACGCACACGAGAAGCGCCTACGCCAACAAACATCTCAACAAAGTCAGAACCTGAAATTGAAAAGAAAGGAACGCCTGCTTCACCCGCGACAGCCTTTGCTAGCAATGTCTTACCCGTACCCGGAGGTCCTACGAGCAAACATCCGCGAGGAATCTTAGCACCCATCGCTTGATATTTGGCGGGATTAGTCAAGAAGTCTTTAACTTCCTGCATCTCTTCAACCGCCTCATCAACTCCAGCAACATCTGAGAATTTGACATCAGGACGATCCTCGATGAACTTTTTAGCTTTAGCTTTACCAAATGACATCTGAGAATTGTTGGCTTTGCTCATCTGAACAAAGAAGAAAATCAAAACACCCGTAATCAGTAAAATGGGTAAAAGCGACATCAGGATAGAACCCCAAGGGCTTGCCAGTTTTAGCGAATACTGAATAGAAGGATGAGCCGCCATCAATTGATCAAGTGAATTCTGCCCTACCCACACACACGTATAGTTATGCTCTGCACCTAGGTTGCTGGCGGTAATACTACCCACCTCAACTGTTCCTAAGCGCCCACCAGCATTACTCATTGCACCAAGTTGCGCATTGAGGGCATTAAAACCTTCATTAAAGCCGGTCAATGCAGCCTCACCCGCAGTTAAAGCAGGATAATACGTACCGGTAATAGTTTCAGATCCCGTATCGTAGACTGCTGTTTTTATGCGACCTTGATCAACAGCTTGCATAAATTCTGATGCAACAAGATCGTCAGTCTGCTGGCCATTAGAATCACCTAATCGCATCATCATAGAGATAAACATAAACGCGATGATTGCAAAGATTATGACGGTGATCCAATTGGTCTTTTGAGGTCCTTTAATAGGAGAACCCTTCTGGCTGTTTTTGTTTGTGTTGTTTGGTTTAGGGGTATTAGCCATAACGTGCTGTATTTCCTTAATTCATTACCGTGATCTCTGTACGAGACAAACAAGGCTTACTTGCGCTACCTACTTATTTCATATCAAGAACCGCAATATAGGGAAGATTGCGATAGCGTTCTGCGAAATCAAGGCCGTACCCAACGATGAAATCATCAGGACATTCAAAGCCGACATATTTACAGGCGATATCAGCCTGATTTGGGGTATCCTTGCGCAAAAGCGTAGCGACTTCCAGTGAAGCAGGATGACGAACCTCTAAGTTCTTTAAAAGATATCGTAGGGTAAGTCCAGAATCCAAAATGTCTTCTGCAATAATTACGTGACGACCTTCAATATCAGACGACAAGTCTTTTAAGATTCGCACAACTCCTGAACTTTTAGCACCATTACCGTATGACGATACTGCCATATAGTCCATCTCAAGCGGAAGGTCGATTTCTCGTACAAGATCCGCCATAAAGATAGCAGCTCCACGCAAAACAGAAATAACCACCAACGGCTTGCCCTGGTAGTCTTTTGTGATTTGCGCACCTATTCTTTTGACCGCAGCCTTAATCTCTTCTTCCGAAAAGAGCATACGACCGATAGCAGGTTCTGGAGTCTGAGGGTCTAAGTCCACCGCATCCTTCTTCCTTATGCAATTACCTTACACTCTACTTTGTGTGATACAAATGACTAGTTTAGCAGAACAGACCTCATCGCTCGCGATTTTGCCCATTTAGCAACCTAACTTCAACCAATCTTCACCACTCAGCCGCAATCTTTTTAGTACGCGCGTACTTACAAACGCTCATTTTTGTTATTCCGCTACCGTCTCTACTACTTTACGCACAATGATTTCAGTCTCAGTTTTGAGCAAATCAGGAAAATCTTCGATAAGGCGCGTTACTGGTAAACCGACAATGTTGTCATAGTCACCTTCGTAATGATCAACTAAAGCAGCGCCCTTTCCTTGGATACCATACGCACCAGCCTTATCGATCGTTTCTCCTGTAGCGACATAGGCATTAATATCCTCATCGCTCAATTCTTTAAACGTAACGTCACTCGTCTCAACAAAGGATCGAAAAGCCATAGAAACATTGCCTTCTTGCCCCTCAAGACCTTCTGTCAGCATAAGAAGCCACACAGAAACACCCGTCATGACTTGATGGGTTTTTCCCGATAATTCTCTCAACATCCGTCGTGCATCATCAGCGCTATATGGCTTTCCATAGATTTTGCCGTCTAATACCACCATAGTATCAGCGCCAATAACAATACCCATGCCAATCGGATTGAGAGCCAAAATATCTTGTACAACAGCACCCGCTTTGCGCTCAGCAAGCTTTTTAACTGCCTCTTGCGGATCACGCAAATCATCTGGCTCAAGACTTTCATCTACCTCGGTACTTGGCAATTGCACATGAAAACGCACACCTGCTTTTTCTAAAAGCTCACTACGACGAGGAGACTGCGATGCCAAAATAATATTGAGAGGGATGGTCACCGGCTCTTCAATAATAGTTTGTGTTGTGCGAGGAGCTGACTGATCATCTATCTGATCTTGCTTTTGTTCTTGATCATATGATGAAGTTGGATCGCTCATCTATACCTCCTGCGAGCAGTGATTTTTTGTTTCTTTCTTGTCCGGCTTTCTTCGAGCACGAAAACGAGCCATCGGCTCAATACGAACTCCACGTTTATTTGCACTTACCGCCAAATCTCCCGCGATATTAGCAACATACCCTGACACCACAGCACCTTCAGCGTCAAACGCCTCCAAAACTGCTGTCACAGATGAGGCGTCAATCCGTGCATCATTCCCCAACAATTCAACAAGAACAGCATGAACACAACGCCGTTGCACTGCCCGCGCAACTTGACCGAAAGCAGGTATAAGCTGCACCGCAACAATTTCTCCAGGATCCTCTTGATAAGGATAAATCATTTCGTGCTGCCCGTCGTTAGTGTTGGCCTCAACAATCCATTGCAAGGTATCTGACAGGATATCTTGGGTGACCTGATCAAGATAGTCGTCTTCATCAGCAATCAAATTCATAGTTCGACACAAGGTATCAAGAAGCTGTGGATTGCGCGCCTGCGCAACAGGCACCATTTTGTGTCGTACATATGCTCGCAGTCTATCAGTATGAGCATTAGTTGCGTCTTCTTGCCAGAGCGTTCCCGCATCGCTGAGGATCGCTTTTTTTTCTTCATGAAGCTTTTCAAGAAGCGTGCGTAATTCTTGTCGCGAGCAGTCCAAAAGAGGTCGGACAATAGCGTTGTTTTTATAGCGCATCGATCTAAAACCACCTGGACCAGTACCAACAATAGAACGCATATAAAAGTTTTCAACCCGATCGTCTTGCGTGTGAGCAGTAACAATCACACCCTCAGAAATAGGCTTCCCTACATGAAGACACACACTTGATAACGCCTCTTGAGCAGCAAGGTAGCGCTCTTCACGTCCGATCGCTTCAATATTTCCACCATTTTGGGCTAAAAGCGCCACATCAATCTCACAGCAGAAAAAGGGGA
The DNA here is from genome assembly GCA_905215035.1 of uncultured bacterium. Lineage (GTDB taxonomy): Bacteria > Actinomycetota > Coriobacteriia > Coriobacteriales > Eggerthellaceae > Anaerotardibacter. The sequence goes on along the minus strand of CAJMOJ010000001.1, from coordinate 69,593 downwards.
AATTCAAAGCTTCAGCTAGTTTTGCAACAAACGCCTGATCAGCATACGCCTCTTCCCCACGCAACATATGATTAACATGAAGTATGGCAGTCTCCCCGCTTCGTCCTTGATGTGCCAACTCGGCAAAAAGATACGTTAGTGCTGTTGAATCTGAACCGCCCGAGACCATAAGTACCGCAGGGGTGTCAGATTCCAAAAGAGCATGATCTGTAATCGTTTTTGAAACTTTATCAATAAGTTCTTGCATGTATATTTGCATGAACGCCTCTCTTATATCTCACACAAACCTCACACCCTGTTGACAGCTCACCGCTTTACATAGGCATAATTCCTGCAATCTGTTAGCCTACAGTCAAACACAGACAATCGCAACTAGCTAAAAGGATAAGCTTATGAATTTCTTATTACGTACCTTAGGCATCTTCATCGCAGTCGGCGTTGCTGTTTGGCTTGTGCCTGGTATTGATATTTATAACAACGGCAACTCTTCATGGGCCTCTCTTGCTATCATTGCGATCATCATCGCTCTGCTGAATATGTCACTAAAGCCCCTTATGCAACTTTTGGGTCTCCCTATTTCAATTCTCACCTTAGGGCTCTTCTATCTGATTATTAATACCGCACTACTCTATATTGCAGCGGGGATCTCAAATACACTCTTTAATACGGGATTTTATATTGACTCATTCGGTTCAGGATTTGTCGCCTCTATTGTCATATCACTGGTATCCATGCTTGTTAACTCTATCACCGGAGCAAATCGAACGCCTTCAGCATAGAGTTAACACTCCTTGTGGCTCGCATCGAACAAGCAGCATCCAAAAAAAACGCCCTAAATCCAAAGGGCGGCATCATGTTCTTTTTCAAGAACGCGATGTCGCCCTTTTTTAACGGATGAGCCCGATAGATTACTTCATATATGCTGCGATTACTTCAGCTCTCCGTATCATTTGTCATCATGCACCCTAATATTCCTTATGGGAAAACATAGGCCACACCGTCCTATCAGCCGTTAAGCGGTCGCTAACGGAGATGGAGTGGTATACACACGATCTGCATATTCCTTGTTAAGATCATAGAGTGCTTTTGCGTCGGATCCGAACAATTTCATACGCGTAATCATGGTCTCTGCGTTATCTTCTTCCTCCATTTGCTCTTCAATAAACCAGTCGAGGAATTTCATGCAACGATAATCTTTAGCCTCGTGAGCAGCAGCATAAATATCATTAATTAAGCTTGTAACATACTTCTCGTGCTCAAGACCCGCCTCAAGAGGAGCCAAGAAATTATCGAATGTTTTATCAGGCATAGCAATAGCCTCAAGCTTTACCTTTTGCCCATTTTCATGAAGATAATTGCGGAAAATAAGGGCATGATCACGTTCTTCTTGAGCTTGAATCATGTACCAATTTGCATAGCCGTCAAGCCCTTCTTCTTCATAATAGTCAGCAAAAGAGAGATATAAATATGCTGAATAGAGCTCCTTGTTGATTTGGTTGTTGATCAACTCATATACTTTTGAATCCATATAGTTCATTCCCTTCTAACCAATAAAGTCACAATAATGCTTTCACATTATTTTCTTTTTACCTCACTAGGATAGCTATAAATTCTAGTAAATATAATGTTCAAGACTTAATTTAAAAAAATTTTCATACTACTATGTAGATTTATAGAGATAAAAGCAATATTTACATTAGGGGTGTATATGCCGGCTGATCATAGCAAGCCACTACCAATGAATATCGCTCGCACTAATAAACGTATTTGCAAACCCACTTCCCAAGATGATCTTGATGAGCGGAAACGATCTATCGTTGCTGCAGCGCTCAAGCTGTTTCGCGATCAAGGATATGCAAAAACAACCATGACACAAATTGCTCAAGCAGCAAACCTTAACCCCAGTTCTCTTTACTATCATTTTTCGAGTAAAGAAAACATTGTAAGTTCTTTTTTCAAGTTTGAAACGACCGAAAAAGCTATTGAGCTCATTGTTCAGGGAGAAGAAAGTCCCATTGTCAAACTATGCGCGCTTATCGTTCATGATATACGCATAAAATGTGCACTCCCCTTTGATTTCATGGAGTTTGAAACAGCAGCATCGCAAGACTCCAAAGAATTTACCACGCTTTTAAATCTCTATAGCAAACTCTTTAATAGCCTCATGCTGGTTATCGAAGAAGGCCAAGCAAGTGGCGACTTTATCGCCTGCGATGCAAGCATGCGCGCTATTACTATTCTTTCAATTAATGATGGATTGCAACATCATTATCACGCCAAGGAGCGCAATCAACTCATCCTTGAAGCAGCAGGTTATCAAGTTCAAAACCTAACTCCGACCCAAATTGGAAGCATGAGTGCACAAGCAGCAATCCCTAGCCTTGTTACGACAAAACAGGATTCAGCAGAACTCTCTCACAAAGCAAAAGAATATTACAACAAGATTATGTCGCACGAGCAGACAAGTGAACTCGAATCATTCTTTCAATTACGTGATTCAGGTGATTTACTGAGCGATGAGCTCCTTGAGGCTTATGTCTCATAAAGAGGCTTTGGAAAGAGGTCTTCATCTTCTAGCAACTAAACCCTTTAATCACTAAAGATGCAGTATGTGCAAACGACTCATTAGAGTCGTTTTCTCCGCTTAATACGGCCACAGTAGGAAATCCTGCTTTATGAGCCGTCTCAAGCGCATAAGCAGCATCATCAAATACCCAGGTAGTCTTCTTATCCGTGCCCAACAAATGTGCTACCGTCTCGAAAAAACGCGGATCACGTTTGGATAATCCCACATCATCCACAGAGATAACGTGTTCAAAAAAATCTGAAATCCCAGCACCCCTAAGACCTGCCTCAAGATATGCATGACGCGAAGAAGACGCTACTGCCATACGGACACCTTGTGTCTGGCAAGCATGCAAGAAAGCATACACTCCCGCAAAGAGCTCAGCTTGTTCGGCGTAATAGCGAATAAGGAAATCATCCATAAACGCCTCCACAGCAGCTGATGAGTCTAAAAACCCCAGCGTATGGTGAAGATAAGCCGCCGTCTCAGGCACCGTATACTTTACCAAAAGCGCCCGATCAGCATCAGTAACAAGAGACATTCCTTGAGACGCGTCAGCAATAGCATGCTCTAGGTCTCGCCATGCATAAAGCGAATCGAGCAAAGTTCCATCGCAATCAAAAATAGCACCCTCAAATATATGATCGTCATCAAAAAGACGCGAAAGTATCTGGTTATAGCTTGTTGTATGAATCATAGCTATGCACCACGTCTAAACAATGAAGTTGAAAGCACGTAACGACTAGGCCTCATAGGATGCTTTAAGCGCCGCAAACGCATCGCGCGCATTAACGATCGTGTCGTAAGGAATGCAATATCCTGCGCGCACCCATCCCGAAACACCGAACGAATCAGATGGGACAAGCAGCAACTCGTGTGTTTTTGCACGATCAGAGAACGCTTGCGCGTCAGGTTCAAGAGCCTGAATCCAAAGATAAAACGCACCATCAGGGGCGATGTAGGTATACCCAAGCTCATCAAGGATGTGGGTAAAGGCCTCACGATTTTTAGCATACGCCTCAACATCGGTCGGTTCATCAACACATTCCTCAATAACGCGTTGGAAGAAAACCGGAGCACAAATGTAGCCAAGTGAGCGTGCTGCACCCGCAATGGCAAACCACATATCTTTCCAATCGGGCATTGTATTAGGCACAAGTACATAACCAATGCGATCACCTGGCAAAGAAAGTGATTTTGACCACGAATAGCAAACGAGCGTATTAGCATACAAAGACGGAACCCAAGAAACTTCTGCGCCGTATACAACCTCACGATACGGCTCATCAGAAATAAGGTAGATAGGATGGCCTAATTCAGCACTCTTCTTTTCAAGGAGCGTGCTCAGCCCCTGCAATGTTTCAGGCGTATACACGGTCCCAACAGGGTTATTGGGCGAATTAATAACAACCGCCTTAGTGTGCTCATTAAGTGCTGCCTCAAGAGCCGCTAAATCAATTTGAAAATTGTCTTCGCGCGCCATAACTTCAACGCAGACACCGCCGGCGTTCTCAATAAAAACCTTGTACTCGGGAAAATAAGGTGCAATAACAATAAATTCATCGCCTGGCGTAGCGAGTGCTCTAAAACAACAGGAAAGGCATGATGCCGCACCCGTAGTCAAGAAAAAGTTATCAGCTGTATAATCCGTACCAAAACGCTTGTTTAGATTTTCTGCAATAGCAGCACGTGTTGACTCAAGCCCCTGCGCCGATGAGTAGGCATGAAGCGCTGCGGGCTCCATATCAGCTAATGAACGGATAGTGTCAGCGACCTTAGCTGGGGCGGGAACAGAAGGGTTTCCAATAGAAAAATCAAAAACGCAATCCTCACCAATTTCCGCCTTGCGTTCTTGCCCATAAGCAAACAACTGGCGAATTGCCGATGGGGCACTTCCCAAATGGTGCATGGTTTGATTATACATATAACAACCCTTTCTTTTTGCACGCGAAGCTTTTATAGACAGCATAACGCTTATAGGCATTCATGCCTATGCTCTGCATTTCTCATCTTTACCCCAAACGCGATGCCCAAAAACAAAACAAGCCAGTCACATGACTAGCTTGATAAGTTCAACTGGTGCCCGGGGCGGGATTTGAACCCGCACGTCTTTCGACAATGGTTTTTGAGACCACCGCGTCTGCCGTTCCGCCACCCGGGCGCAGACATTGAGTATAGTGCTTTTTCCCTTTTTAGCCAAGCACTCTTTTATATGTAAGGAAATAAATTTAGTTCAATGGTTACAACAGCATGCAACTACAAAATCCAGCAATCAAACTTGGTCCGAAGGGAAAACACGAATCACGCGTATGGATGAACGCAATAAAGGCATGGAGTACGCCATAACAGGAGCTTATCAAAAGAAATACCAGCATATGCTCAGGAGGCATCAAAAGACCCATCGCAAAAATCAGTTTTATGTCACCAAACCCGATACCATCTCTGTGGCCCCATCGCAAAAGGCATACGTTCAATACTGTGAGGGCGCCACAAACACCAATACTCATCACAAGCTGAGACCCTACTGCGGCAAAAGAAAAGGTTGCTTCTTCTAGCCATCCTTCCATCACAGCAAATCCGGCTGCCAGACGCAAAATAAGAAGAAGAGCGATAAACCTATTAGGAATAATACGGTATTTCCAATCAGAAATACCAATTGCAAGCAATACGCCACTCAAAAGCGCTACAAAACATCCTGTGAAATACCAGGTCACATCATCTACCATAGAACCTCCTCGCGTGTGCTTTTAGATAGCTCTATAGTGTCATGATTGTAAGACGATTAGGCTGCAAACTCCCTAGTCATCAACTTTATACTAGCCTTGTATGAGCTTTGCATCAGTCTTATTTCAGCCTGGCATCAACAATGTCTATCTCTAGTTGTAAGCAACCTTACTACAAACATTGTGGAAAAGCGCTTCTCTCTACCATCGATAACGATTGCTGCGACATTGCGGATGACTTTGCACGAGATGTGTCCTGATATATCTCAATACGTCTATAATGCTTACATGATCTAACACAAACAAGGAGTAATGTTATGGCCGAAATCCCCGCAGGTTGGTATCCAGACCCATCAGGAAATGCTGATCAACTACGCTACTGGAATGGTTCTCAATGGACCGACAACTATGCCCCTGCTTGCGCTGAAGGAACTCAACCGGAAGCACCCACACCTGAGTCTCAACCTGAATATGTTTCTGCACAAACCATCCCCAACCAGCAGCAAACGTACATGCCACCTCAATACAATCAGTCGTATCAACAGCCTTACCAACAACCCTATGTTGCACCAAGCTATGCTAACGACACTGATAAAACACTACGTTTGATCGCATTTATTTTAAATATTCTCTCCTGTATTGCTGGAGCATTTGCTATTATCCCTCTTGCTTGGACGATTCCTATGACGGTCCATTCTTGGGGTATCTATAAAGGCACTGCTCCTAATACCGTTGCTTTTGGGGTATGCACCCTCATCTTCTTAAACCTTATTTCAGGAATTCTTTATTTAGTATCCACAAAAGATAACTAAGTAGTACACCCTCAGAAGTATTGCTGCTTCACTACAAAGTCGCAATAAGTTTATCTCACTAAAAAATGCTTCCCTCAAAATAGAGAGAAGCATTTTTATTTTTGCTTATGTATAAAGAGGAGGCTTAAAGTTTAAATTCTTTTTCTCCCTTAAAGACTGCCTCTGCGTCTTCAACACTCCAGTCACCCAGTGTGATAGCAGAAATAGCATCACATAAACGGATAGCTTCTTCAGTAGAACGCATATGGATATTGCGGCCTGTTGCGTTACCGCAAGCACCACCAACATGGATCTGGTTGTAAAGATCAGTCAAGAATACGTTAGCGTCTGCCTTTGAGCCACCTGCACATACAAGACCGGTGCGACCTGCTGCCATAGAAGCAATCTTCAAGCTCTCAGCAGAGGTCTTATCATCAGTTGCATGAGGAGGATTAACCTTAACAAAGTCGGAGCCTAAGCAAAGAGCAACACCAGCAGCGCCTGCAATCAAATCAGGATCTTTCTCATCAGTTACTGCTTTGCCACGAGGATAAATCCAGAGCACAACAATCAAACCTGCTGCATGGGCCTCTGCAATAAGTTCTCCCGCTTCAGCCATCATGGTTGACTCGTACTCAGAACCCAGATAGATGGTATAACCAATGCCGACAATATTGACACCAGCGTCACGCATGGCTAAAACAGCCTGCAAATCATAAAGCTGTGGGCTATAAGGATCATCCTGGGAACCTTTTACCAAATTGGTTTTAGAATTCATCTTAACTAAGTAGTTAATCTCAGGATAATCAGCTGCATATTGAGCAATAAGACCACGCTGGCCAGCTAATACACCGATAGTTCCTTGAGAACCAATCTCAAAAAGATGCTCTGGCTCTGCATCAGAAATATCGATTCCCTCACCATAAAAATCTTTGTTGAGGTGCTCAACTTTTTGGTCGCATGCAAAGAGCATCAAACGACCGGTGCCACGAGTGGCCTTCATGTAGTTTTCAATGTAGGTGTCACGTGCCTCAGGCATTACATCTGCAGGGACGCGTACCTGATCGCGAGTGATGGTAGGCATAATTTCCTCCTTTTTGCATTACTGCCTCAAATTGTATCGTATTTTTGGGATGAACCCTTTAACCTTCTTGAAACAATCATTTCTTACTGCATAAAAAGCATCAACAAGAAATGTCAATCTTGATGCATATTGTCTTTACTTGATGCATCAGTAGAATGATTTTCTTCTTTTTTGAATTCCGAAAGAGCAATGCTTCGATCCTGATGAGCAGCTTCTTGATGGTATTTTTTATTCACTTTTGCCCAAGCGGTAAACTTATTAAAGAGCAAAATGGCAATCAGCGCAATTGCTGCAGCAATCACAAAAATAATAACCGACTGCATAATGTCTCCATTTACCAAACCTGATGCAGCATAGGTAGAAACAACAATGCCAGGAATACGAGCGCCGTTCGAAATGATCAAAAACGATCGCATACGCATATTAGTAAGCGGAACTAAATACGTAAAAACATCCTTGGGAAGACCAGGGATCAAAAAGAGAATAAACACAATCATGTTAAGTTTGCCTGATTTTTGAAACTCTTCAAACTTCTCCATGTGTTTTTCTGAAACCATATCCTGCACAAAGGGTGCACCCAACCAATGAACAAGAGCAAAAACAATAGCGCTTGAGATGACACAACCAACCAGAATGACAAGAGCACCCAGCCAAGGTCCATAAATAATACCCGCGGCAACCTGTACTACTTCACCAGGAATAAAAGCAATAATAATCTGTACTAACTGAAGACCCAGTAGGAATACAACACCCCATGCCCCTTTTTCTCGAACGGTCTCAATAAGATGATCCACTCCACCAGGCTGAAAAATTGTAGAAAGCATGGGCCATAAAAAGCTCACCACAGCAGCCATAATGCCAATAAAGAGTACGAGGCCTACAAACTTGAAAATATCGCTTTTTTTGAATGAAAACCTACCAAGCGTGACCACTTCTTGTCCACGATGCTGATCAGCATGGTCAGAGTTGTTATTTGTCATGCAATGACCCCTCTGGTGACTCGTCATCAAGAGCCTCTTTGTAAGCCTGCTTAAAACTTGAAAACATACCTCGTGTTTTACCTAATTGCTCGCCAAGCTTAAATGCTCCCTTATTAACTGCATCCTCAGTTTTTGCGGCCGCATCCATAACTTTTGGTTTAGCGCGATCAGCCGCCTCCTTGGCACGCGTCGCACCTTCTTTAACTTTATGAGCGGCACGAGCATAGCCTGCTCCTGCCTTTTCAGCGACGCCCCCTATAGCTTCAATCTCAAGGGCTTCTGGTTTTACCAACAGTGCTCCACGCATAGCCTCATCGTCATCTCGCTCCTCAACCGTAGCCAGCTTGTCGCCTACACCGAGTTTGAATCCCTCAACAAGGCTTGCATCAAGTTCGATAACGCCAAGAAGTGCTTTATTGGACGCGCCTTTATCAACCCGCAGTGTTTGCACTGAGCCATCTTCAAGCGAAAAGGTGACATCCCCCACATGACCACATGAAGTTCCCTCTTCCGTTATAAGCGATAACCCTTCCCATATAATGCAATCATCCCAGACAATTCCTCGCTTTTTGCAAGCGCTCTTAGCAGAATCGAGTGTTGAGACATCAACGTAAAGTTCACCGTCTTTAATTTCAAACGCATCAAAAGGAACGAAAAGATCACTCCTATGAAACATCAACGCTCTATCAGGACGTTTTACGGTAAATCCAATAACCGCTCGTTTATGAGGATGGAAAATAAACGTATGCACTTTGCCAATATGTTTGTTTTTCTTACTTGTGTCATACACTTTGACACCGCGTAAGGTTGAAGTCGTAATCTGTCTGGTCACCGTGTATCCTTTAAGGTTAGCGCCCATGCATTGACGAGCATATCTGCTATACGTTAGCCGCCATAGGAATCTTTCTTGAAGTAAGTATACGCAACCATGAAAGAAAAGGCACCGTCTCCGGCGCCTTTGTAAGCCTATGTTTAGATTCAATCCAAACTATCTACGTATTAGCTTGCTATAAACGTTACAAACACTATTTAGCTTTAGGCATTTTTAGTCGCATCTTCTTCTGACGCATCATCAGAAGTGGATGCTCCCGTTGCTGGCGCGGTCGTATCTGCAGGGGTTGAATCTACGGGTTTAGCAACACTGTTTTTTACTGACTCAACAGCACCAGAAACAGCTGCACCTACACCTGCAGCAGCATCAACAACAGCAGGAATCTTATCTACAGCAGCATCTTGAAGTGCTTCAGCATTTTTTGCTACTTGAGTGGCAATACGCTCACGTGCTGCATCAATCTTGGCACGAAGCTCATCGTTGGCGTCCGCAACCTGCTCTACCGCAGGAGCAACCTGCTGAGCACGTGCCGCAACTGAGCGCTTAACTTCAGTACCCTTGTCGATAGCGTTGTTGATCACCACGGTAGATGCTTTAGCAGCATTATCAATCATACCGTCGAGCTGTTTTTGCAACTGGCTTGCTTGAGGAACGTTTTCCTGCACAGCCTCAACCACTTGCTTGCGCGTATCGGCACCTTTAGCAGGTGCTAAAAGCAATCCTGCAACTGCTCCTACGACACCGCCGATAATAAATGTTGCAAATCTTCCCATGTCAAACCCCCTTCTTTTTGTTTGAACATCTTAAAGTATATGTTTCGATCGTAAAGATTTTATACATTATACGTCTCAAATCGCACCTACTGCATTTAAGAAACGTCTTTCGCCGCTTTGTAAAAAACTTGACACTTTATCCTTGACAAATTTTTACGATTTTCGCTATGAGAAAACGATGATGTTATTTCCCGCTGCGCACTGCACCCGCAAACTTATAGAGACTCAAATCCCTGCATGCGAACACCAGCATCACACACAAATCGTTATGCCACACTTACCAATCTATCCAATACTGCACCTAACGATAATCCTGACGCCTCGCAGGCCATAGGGAATAATGACGATGACGTGAGACCGGGCGACACATCGACCTCTAAAATACGTGCTGTTGCACCATCCCAAATAAGATCAACACGACCCAAATCCTTGCAATCAAGAGCATTGTAAGCTTGGAGCGCTGCACGCTCAATCTCCGCGCGAATTGCTTGCGCATTAGTTTCATCGTGAGACAAAGACTCCAAGCGCACAGGCGCATAGTAGTCAACTTCTTCCGGTGAAAGACGATCATCTTGCGTAAAATAACCATCTTTTGCCACAATCTCAACCGGCGGAAGTGCATGAGCATCCCAGCCGCCACCCAAAATTGAGACCGAAAGCTCGACTCCTTCAATCCACTCTTCAATGATCACATCACTATCAAAAGTGAGCGCATCCAAAATAGCACGACCAAGCTCATCTTGAGATTCAACCTTATGAACCCCCATTGCAGAACCGCCACGAGCAGGTTTTACGCATACAGGATATCCACTAGGAATACGCTGCTCTACCATATCAAGTGCAGTCACGAGCCCCATATCCTTAAAGGCATCAGCACCTAAACAAAAACCTGCAGGAGTAAACGCAACTCGCTCTTCGTCAACCCGTGCGCAATACTGATCAAGCAAGTATCCAATCTGGGCCTTATTACGCACATTGCGGCACACTTGCGCCAAACTTCCTACATAAGGAATACCCAAAAAGTCAAGAAGCGATTGAATGGTTCCGTCTTCACCATGTTTGCCATGGAGCGCAATATAACAGACATCAGGACGTTCTGAACGCAGAGTTGGCACCAATTCTTTCGTAGTATCAAGCGGGATAACTTTATGTCCGTACTCCTCAAGAGCCTCACATACACGCTTTCCACTTGCAAGTGATACCTCGCGTTCAAACGATGCACCACCCATCAAGACTGCAACTTTTAATGCCATATATCTCACCTATATCCTTTTATGGGCCCCATCGTATTCATTCTAGGGAAGCCCCTTATCGGTACGAATAATCCTTACCCATACACCATGCTTAATACCGTGTGCTTAAATTGCCCCCGCATCCAAAAAGACGCGGTACAATTCAAGACGCTCTTCCACTACTTCCGCAAGGCGACGTATTGCCTCACGTAAGTTCTCTGGATCTTCATAGCAAAATGCTAGTCGCATGCTTGACGTTCCTCCACAACCAGCAGGATAAAACCCAGAGCCGGGAGTGTAGGTTACTCCGTGTTCAAGAGCGACTGACAACATAGAGTCAGTATCAACGTATTCTGGAAGTGTTACCCATACAAAAAATCCTCCCTCAGGATGAGTCCACGTAGCTTCTTTAGGGAAAAACTCATCAAGAGCTTCAAGCATCGCATCACGACGAACAGCATATGTGTCAATAAAGCCACGCAAAATCTTCTCCCAATTTACCTGGGTAAAATAGTGTTCAACCATAATCTGATTGAGGGCTGGGCCGCATAAATCAGTACCTTGCTTTACCAGATTAATCTTAGACAGCACCGCCTTCGGAGCGATAATCCACCCCGTACGCAAGCCAGGAGCAAAAGTCTTTGAAACTGTCCCCAAATAAATAACGTTTTCATCCATAGCGCGCAAAGGAATTTGATGACCGCCATCATACCGTAAACGTCCATAGGGGTCGTCTTCAATTACCATGAAGTCATATTCATGCGCAAGCTCAAGAAGATGTTCACGACGCTCACGCGACATGGTGACACCACCTGGGTTTTGGAAATTGGGAATCGTGTAGAGGAACTTGACAACACCCTTTCCTAAGTCTTTAAGCGTCTCTTCAAGCTCATCAGTTTTCATGCCATGCTCATCAAACGGAATCGTAATAATAGTAGGCTCATAGGCAGAAAATGCCTGAAGTGCTCCTAGGTAGGTAGGACCTTCTGTAATGATGATGTCACCAGGATCAATAAATGTTTTAGCGATAAGATCAAGAGCTTCTTGCGCTCCTGTTGTAATCATAATGTCGTCCGCTTTACAACGAATACCCGTATCACGCATAAGAGTGGCAAGGGCCTCGCGTGTTTCTTCGCGTCCGTTGGTGGGACCGTACTGCAAAGCCGTCGCACGCAAATCGCCCAGCGCGGCTTGCGCTGTTGCCAAAACGGCATCTTCCGGCAGCAACGATACATCAGGCATACCGCCAGAAAGCGAAATAATATCAGAGCGTGATGCGGCAGCAAATAAGTCACGTACCGCACTCGAACGCATCTTGTTTACGCGGCCAGCAACCTTATCTCCCGCATAATCGAACTTCAAATGTGCTGTTGTCACGGGCATCACTCGCTTTTATAAAATCGAAATGTCTTTGCCATCTTCCATACACCACCTGCGCTCTCGTCTCTCCTAGTACCGCACTGTGGTTTCTATACTATGGCAAAACCTACTCGTTCTATCTACTTTACACGTTTTATGCGCATTACCACACACGATCAGTAAGCGGTAACTAAAAGTTCATTGAGTTCTTTGAGTGCGGCATTGATTGCAGCAAAAGCCATCACATCGTCAATAAAAGAAACGCGTACCGTTGCAAACAACTCCTCATGCTCCCTTTTGCTTTCATCTTTAGGCTCTCCCGTAGATGGTCTTTTCCCTTCTTCTGTGTGATCTAAAGAGGACGCGCTTGTACTCCATTGCGTCGTACCTACAAGAACAACGTCGGACACTAACCCCGAATCAGCCAGAGCGCTCATTTGATTATCAATAACAAGGTGTTCGAATACGTGAGGCATCGATGTTGTGTAGGCTACTGCGCCAAACGTGGTACCTACATCATTTTTGCAGGTATGTTCAAGCAAATAGGGATGTGTCTGCAGCAGCGCAGTAATAAGAGTAGGCGACGAGACAGCATACTGCGGATGGCTTACCTGAAGAGACAGTTCAATGCGATCAGGATAAACCGTGGCCGCACGTAATATGAGCGGTACATCATCCTGAGCATGAGAGGTAAAGCAACTAACCCGATTGCTCATCGCCACCTACTTCATTACCCTCTTCTCCTCCTGAAGATTCAAGGATTACGCCAGGTCTCACTAAAGTAAGCGTGTTTTCTACTGTCTCCCCTTCATCATCAACATTGCTTTCGGTAATAATGAGCGCATTTCGATCCTCATCAAACGCATATCGCGCATTACCCGTTGCACCAAAAAAGCCTAAGTTAATTGAATGGCTCCACGGATCAAGGGTGTAGTCATACGAAACCTCGCTCGTGAGAATAATTTTTGTGTCGGTGATAGAAATCGTGGCTTGTGTTCCTTGAATCTGCCACTCCCCTTGTATATCACGCTCATCAGCCTGAGCATTGAGTATGAGCAGCGCTATTACAACTGCGAGTGCGCACACTGCAAGGCCAACAAGTATTCCTATTTTTTTGCCGCGCGTGAATCCTTTTTTACGATGCTGCTCTTTTGTTTGTTTCTGCTTGTCTGTTTGTTTCTGCTTGTCTGAACCGGTGAATCGTGAATCAGATGTCTGGCTCGCTTGCCGCGACGACGTTTTAGTTGTGCTGGCATCTATGCGCGCATGCTTACCTCTTACCGCTTGCGTACTACGAATAGACCGCTTGGTAGGTGTTGTGGGTGCTGACGTTTGAGCCTCTGACGTACGTGCATCCACTCGTGCGTCTTGACGAGGCTTACGTTTTGTGGGTTTGTGAGGCGTTTGCGATACCAAGCTTAGAGCTCTTCAGGTTTGATAACCTCAATACCGCCCATATAGGGAACCAGTACATCAGGTACCTTAATTGAGCCATCTGCTTGCTGGTAGTTTTCCATAACTGCTGCCATAGTACGCCCTACCGCAAGACCAGATCCGTTAAGGGTATGAACATAACGAGAGCCTTTGAAATTCTCAGGATCACGATACTTGATATTGGCACGACGTGCCTGGAAGTCCTCACAATTAGAGCAGGAAGAAATCTCTTTATAGGCACCATAAGAAGGTAACCAAACCTCAAGATCGTATGTCTTTGCTGCAGAAAATCCGATATCTCCGGTGCACAAACTAATGACACGATAGGGCAATCCAAGTTGCTGCAATATATTTTCTGCATCTTCAACCATAGTTTCGAGGTCATCATATGATTCTTCGGGCTTGGCATATTTAACCATTTCAACCTTGTCAAACTGATGAACACGAATCAAGCCACGCGTATCACGGCCTGCAGAACCAGCTTCTTCTCTAAAACAAGGGGTATAAGCGCAGTATTTAAGAGGTAGATCCTTTGCCTCAAGGACCTCCCCTGAATGAATATTAGTAAGTTGAACTTCAGCGGTAGGAATTAAGTAAAGGCCTTCTGTTGTCTTAAAAAGATCTTCTTCAAATTTAGGCAACTGACCTGTACCGGTGAGTGTTTGTGCGTTAGCCATAGCAGGACACCACCACTCTTTATACCCACGAGAAACATGAGTGTCTGCCATAAAGCAGATTAAAGCACGCTCTAAACGAGCTCCTAGACCACCTAATAACACAAAGCGTGACTCGGCAAGTTTAACGGCGCGCTCAAAATCAATAATGCCAAGATCAACGCCAAGATCCCAATGTGCCTTAAAGTCAAAATCAAAGGTAGGAGGAGTACCCCATCGACGAACCTCAGGGTTATCATTTTCATCAGCGCCTACCGGTGTGGTGTCAGAAGGAATATTAGGCGTTGCTAATAAAATCTCTTGAAGCGCTTCTTCCGCTTCAGCGCGCAAAGCGGAAAGCTGAGCAATCTTTTCTTTTAATTCAGAAACCTGCGCCTTGGCGTCCTCTGCTTCTGCTTGCTTGCCTTCTGCCATCAAACGTCCAATCGACTTAGAGATAGCATTGCGCTGAGCCAAAAGCTGCTCTTCATCAGCAATAGCCCCACGACGTCGTTCATCAAGCTCTGAGAAAGTGTCAGAATTCCATGAGTGATTACGGTTCTTCATAGCTTCAGCAACTGCTTCTTGATTTTCGCGAACGAACCGAATATCTAACATGACGCGCCTTTCTGAAAGGAAATACTTGTGTTGTATTAGAGCCGCAGATTTATCCGCTATACGCCGATATACGTATTGCCTCATAACCGCAGCGTTTAATGGTGCTAGTATACTCTACAACAGTCACAAATTTAATGGACGGCTCGAATACTGATGTGCTTTAATGACTGCACGGTAAACCAGCGTGGAAAAAGGACTAACGCACTATGGATTTTAACGCTATCTATCACTTTCTCTTTGAGAGCTTTGCTGGCATCGGCATCTTGATTGGCGTTGCTTTAGTGGTAAGTTTGATATACGCCATCTTTGCCGAACGTAAAACGCGAAGAGTCTACAAAGACCACGGTGAGCGCACGGACGGATTATTTGACGACGATACTGCTAACAAAGAAGAATAAGGACAAAAGGTAAGGAAGCCCGCATGACAATCTACACTGAAGAAACCATTCTGTATGATCGCGCTGCAAACCCCCATTACATTCCCCGCGTTGCTGCTGTTCACGACTTATGTGGATATGGTAAATGCTCATTAGGCGTTGCCATTCCCATTATTTCTGCTGGCGGATGTGATGTCTGTCCTGTTCCCACTGGCATTTTTTCTTCTCACACCGCATTCCCTGGTTGGTATATGCATGATACAACTGCTATTCTGAGCGATTATCTTACTGCCTGGAAAACCATTGATGTGGAACTTGATGCTATTTATTCTGGCTTTTTGGGAGCCCCTGAACAGGTTGATATTATTCGTACCCTCTACGCTGAGCACCCTCAAGCACTCCGCGTAGTTGATCCGGTTATGGCTGATCACGGCAAAGTATACCCGACGTATACCCCAGAGCTATGTGCCGCTATGGCAGACCTTGCGTGTGATGCCGACATCCTTACCCCCAACCTCACCGAGGCAGCCATTATCTTAGGTGAAGAGTGGCATGGCACTGACATTTCTGATGATGAAGCAAAACGTATGATTGATGCTCTCCTTGCACGTGGTGCCAAAAATGTTGTTCTTAAAGGTATTCAACGTGGCGATGGAGTTATTCGTAATTTTGTAGCAGGTGTTGATACCGATATCTATGAAGCAAGCAATGAGTATCTCCCTTATATGCTCCACGGCACAGGAGATGTATATTGTTCGAGCTTATTAGCTGCCATTATGGCCGGAAAAACCCTTGAGGATTCTGTTGATTTCGCTGGAAAAATCACTCATGATGCCATGATCGTTTCTGCTCAACAGCCTAACTTTGAAGCGCGCGGTGTTTCTTTTGAACCCCTTCTCGGTGACGTAACCGCACTTCTGAAATAAGCAAGCACAAACAAACACAAAACTCACTACTCCCTATGCAAAAGATTAATCATCCTCTGCATAGGGAGATCCAAGATACGACAAGCAACACATTACCATGCCGGCGATAACCGTGGGGATAAGATAGGTTGGATCAATCCAGATACTTGCTCCACCCCGCTCTGCAAAACTTGCCAATGCAAGACCAGCAAGCATAATCCCAAATGACACAACGCTGCCAAAAAACGTCCATAGCTGCGTCAGCTTTGAACAGAACAGCGCCATCGTAAAAGCCGCAAGAAGCCATGAAAGCAAAATAACCCACTGTGCTGGATCTTGCATAATCATCCAGTAGTTATCATTCATGACATTCCACATACGCAAGATGCCATAATTGAGTGGATCCCATCCCATAATCGAAAGCGATCCCAATCCTGCCATGAGTGCAGAGACAAAGCCAGCCATCAAAGTCGCAACCACCGCTTGTACGGGACGTAAAAGCCAACCAGCCAAAAGCGGAATAATCGGACAAAAGCCACAACATCCAAATAAAGCAGGTGAAAGGACGACAGCTGCTTGTCTATTGCTAAAACGACCCGCTTTAATCCACCAGATTATGCCGGCGACAATCAGTATTACCCCTGGGACAGGTGCATTGTTCACAAAGAGCATAGCGCCAAGTGCCGCCAAACCAAGCAACGCACCCACATGAGGCCATACAAAAGCCGCAACTACTAAAAGCGCAACCACACCCCATGTTAACGGGGAGGTCCAACCTCCTAAATACGGAATATTAGAGGCGGACATAAACGCAATAATAGCAACATTAAGTAAGCTCCAAACACGAAGCCAAACCCCCATCGTATGAGCATCAAGCGGATCAAAAGGAGGCTTATCATAGCTTGCATCAAAAAGCCTGCGCGAAGAGATTCGTTGCGCCTTTTCTTGACGCTGGCGCTCGACGTATTCAGGTTCAACGCCAGGAGGAGCAAGATGCAAAAAATCAAACACCCCTCGTGGCTCATCGTCCTGATAACGTGATGATGAGGAAACGCCATCACGAGAGTCACGCCCCACAACAGCATTGTGATGAGAGGGAGAATCAAACACATCCGTTACATCTTCATCGTCCTCAAATGGACTTACCACCTCAGCAAGTTTTTTTGCGCCCTCTTTAGGAGATCCGAGACACGGTTGTACTTCTTTGGCAAATGCTTTTACCGTGTCATAACGCTCATCACGATAAGGCTCAAGTCCACAGAAGAGAATATCATCAATGGCCTCATCGATATCATCCATACATAAGCTTGGCAAAACTAGTTCTGCGTCAAATATTGCGTCTTCTGCCTCTTGCAAATTAGGCGCAAAAAAGTGGTTCGACCCCGTAATCAACTCATACGTAAGAGAGGCAAGAGCCCATTCATCACATCGTTCATCGAGTTCTTCACGACGCATCTGCTCAATAGGCATATAGCCAATCGTGCCGCCAGCAGCAGAGCCAAACCCACCCTCATCAGCCAAACGAGCCAAGCCAAAGTCCACTACCTTAACCTGGCCTTTTTGGTTGATCAAAATATTGTCCGGTTTAATATCAAGATGGAGTACATGATTTTTATGAGCTGTTTGCAGCGCATGAGCAACTGATTTAAAAATTGCAGCAACAACATCCGCGTCAATATCTTGCGGATAATCGCGCAATAAATCTCCCACCGACATACCCTCAACATATTCCATGATGAGATACGCCATACTATCTTGGATTTCAAAGTCATATATTTGGACAATGGAAGCATCATTGAGTTGTGCTGCTGTGCGCGCTTCTTCAAGACCAGGTGTCGCAAGCGTCTCATGCTCGTATACCTTATCCATTAACGACACGCTCAATCCTGGATCCAGCATGCGCGTACCGTTACGGCCTTCTTCAAACGGTGAAACAAAATCGGCAGGAAAAGGATCCTGATCTGCCTGCTCCCCACGATCAAGATGAAAACGCGAAGTCTCTAGAGAAGCGGAATCCTCACCAGACAAAATATGAGTTTGTGCCTCATCAAGCGGAATACACTTAATAGCGACTTCACGACGAATGGTAGTG
Organism: uncultured bacterium; assembly: GCA_905215035.1. Lineage (GTDB taxonomy): Bacteria > Actinomycetota > Coriobacteriia > Coriobacteriales > Eggerthellaceae > Anaerotardibacter. The sequence goes on along the minus strand of CAJMOJ010000001.1, from coordinate 51,174 downwards.
TCGTATGCCACAACAACAGAAGCAAAGCCACCAGAGCCTGCTTCATAAAGTGGTTGATATCGATCAAGAATACGATCCTGCATGGTGCGTTTATCCTAGGTATAGTAAGAATCGTTTTCTGTATTATACCGACTGACCTAGCTAGCACAATCCTTGTCTCTTTATGAAGATTTTCTTACCGGGTGTATCGTATAACGTATAGCATATCGTAGGGCGCATCATACACTATGCGATATAGCATATCCGCTCATCACTTATCAAAAGCCGTGACAAACTGAGCCAAAATTGCGGCACTTGTTGGTGTGCACCGCTCTCCTGGAAGCAAGGTTTCTTGAGTAGGAATTTTATAGGTACTTAGAATATGTGCCGTTGCTGGTGTTGGAATAGTCATTTCACCATGCGCGCACATAATCGTACCTGATCCCGTTTGAACAGGCGTTGCATACACAATCCCATCGGAAGCTGCCGTTGCTCCCAGTGCAAAAAACATTGTGCAAATAGCAAGCGCGTTTTCAATGCCTTTAGCTTCTCCCACTTCATGAAAATGCGCTAACTCAAGGGTGGTCTGATGCGCCGCCGCTTCAGCCTGTGCCAAAATAGTATAAACCCCCGTAAGTGAGCGCTTGATCTCAAGCGGGCATGTCAATGCATCGATTGTTTGAATAATTGCTGCAAGATCATGATGATGCTTATCAGGAACGACAGCTTCCTCAAGCGTTTGTGCAATTATCTCTTTTTGTGCTGCATTGCAGCATTCTTCAAGTTGTTCAAGAATGGTCGTACGTGTTGCAGATTGTGATAAATCAAGAACGATCACAGCGATACACTCCTTACCTCGATTCACCTCAGTACAAACAAAAACAAGCCAAACACGTTAAACACGGCGTGCAGGGAGATGGTTAATCTGATGGGCCTGAAAACCAGCACCGAAACCATTATCGATATTTACAACAGAAGTTCCTGAAGCACACGAATTTAACATGGCAAGCAATGCAGCAAGTCCATGAAATGACGCACCGTAACCAACCGAAGTGGGAACCGCAATAACAGGAGCTGAGGTAAGTCCCCCTATAACAGAGGCGAGTGCTCCTTCCATACCCGCAACCGCAATAACCACCTGAGCTTGCATAATCTCGTCGGCATGCGCCATAAGTCGATGCAATCCTGCAACACCAACATCATAGAGGCGAACCACCTCATTACCAAGTGCCTCAGCAGTAAGCGCTGCTTCCTCTGCAACGGGCAGATCAGAAGTGCCCGCACACGCCACAACAATCGCACCATTGCCATCAGGAAGAGGCGTATCCCCCACCAAGCCAATATGAGCTTGTTCGTAGTAGGTAAAAACAAGGTGATGAGCTAACTCTGCTGCTTTTTCTTCGTCGAGACGCGTAATCAAAATGCAGCCTTGGCGAGCTTCGCTCAGTGTTGTCGCGATGGCCAAAATCTGCGCCGCAGTTTTGCCTGCACCATAAATTACCTCTGCGGCTCCCTGTCGCACCTGTCTGTGTAAATCAACCTTTGCAAATCCAAGATCCTCAAAGGGCTTTTGCTTCAACTCTAAGAGGGCATCTTCAACGGCAAGCGTTCCTTCTTGCACCTGTGTGAGAATGTTACGAATATCCATTGTACTTCCCTCTCGTCTCGTATGTTTCATTTCTTGCCCCGCATATGCACACCATTGCCGTGCTCCACATCTTTACTCATGCACATGCTGTCACTCTTTTGTATGTCCTCGCTCTTTTTCCAATCCGTATGCTCGATTGATTCAAGCACGCCCTGACTGAGTGCTACTCCTGTCGGCACCGCAGTTGCTCGACAAGAAATACTTGGTTTATCTGCTGTAATCAATCCCATCTGAGCTGAATAAGCGCGTACATCTTCTTTAGTTAAACCCGCTTGACGAAGTGGCGATTGGATACCTAGTTCTTCGAGCGCCCTAAATCCGGGACGATTATCAGGATCATCGCTTGCATTGGTTCCGTCAACCACAACCTCAACGCCATATTCAGCACGTGCGTGCTCTTGTATGGTTGAGAAAATCCGATGCTTGCAGTAATAACAACGATTCCAAGGATTAGCAGCGATGCGCTCATCAGACAAAACATCAACTTCAAGGGTTATATAGGGAATACCTACCTGTTGGGCAACTAAATCTGCATCCTCTGATTCAAATGGGTATTGAAATACCGAACTAACGCGATACGGATAGACCTCTACCCCGCAGGCTTGCGCACAAGCAAGCAAATAGGCAGAGTCAGTTCCCCCTGAAAACGCAAGCGCTACCTTAGAATGGCAGGCAAAAAACGCACGCAAAGACTCCGGTATAGACCCCAGCATCAGTACTCGTGCGACATATCGTGCTGTTTGCGTTGCCTCTTGAACTTCTGCGGGCATCCCTGCGAAATGTTCCTCGATCGATGCAGAAGACAAATACTATGCTCCTAACTCAGCATCAATGGTTGGCATAATCTCTGATATGGGAATATGTTGCGGGCAGTGCTCCTCGCACGTAGCACATGCATCACAAAATGATGCATCACGACCATAGCCAGAAATCTCATTTTGATAGAAATTCTTTGCCGCATCAATTCCTTCAAGTTCTTTCAAATTAAGTGCTGTGAAGTTGTACGGTATAACAATTTTATTGGGACAATATTCTACACAGTAATTGCACCCTGTACACGGCACGGTATTGTAGCTTGCAAGCGCCTCTTGCGCTTGAGCGATAACGTCGTCTTCATAAGGACTTAACATACCCACATGAGAACGATCTGCATAGACACAATTTTCATCAATCATATCAACAGAACGCATACCGGAAAGAACTAAAGACACTTCTGGCATATTCCAGAGATAATCAAATCCCCATTCGGCATATGATCGATCAATGCCACTTCCATCAAAGACTTCTTTTACGCGCTCGGGCGGATTTGCCAAAAGGCCTCCCCGCAAGGGTTCCATCACGACAACACCCATACCGCGCGCTGCTGCGGCACGCATACCTTTAAGGCCAGCCTGGAATTCAGTATCGCGATAGTTGAGTTGTATTTGACAAAAATCCCAGGGAGCAGCATTGAGAATCTCTTCAAACAAATCAAAGTCATCATGAAAAGAAAAACCAATATGGCCAACGCGCCCATCGGCTTTTGCTTTTTGCAACGAAGCAAGCGCATTAATCTTTTGCGTACGTCGCCATGAACCACCATTGAGTGAATGGATAAGATAAAAGTCAATATAGTCAACATCAAGGCGCTTCATTTGAAGATCAAGATAGCGATCAAAATCAGCTTCCTCTTTATAGAGCCATGCTGGTGACTTAGAGGCCAGGTAGACTTTTTCACGATAGCCATCTTTAAGCGCTTGACCCAAAACAACCTCTGAATTGCCGTAATGGTAGTTATACGCAGTGTCAAAATAGTTAACACCATTATCGATAGCACGACGAATCATCGCGATCGATTCTTCTGTATTGATAACACCCGTACCATCTTCGTAGGTCTGGCCTTCAAGCGTAGGCATGCGCATGACCCCAAGACCAAGTGGAAAAACTTCAATACCCGTTGTTCCCATAAGACGTTTTTGCATAAGACACCCCTCTTCTTACGCTTGTGCCTTTTGCACAGCATAGTTACATAACACAGTTATGCATTTCTCATCATACTAAAGACCTTCAATCATATGCAAAAAGATGCTCCACAAATTTGCAGAGCATCATAGAATACAGCACATCAGTTTTACAAAAAACTTTTTGATAAAAGTTTTTTGGAAGCTACTTTTTACTTACCCCTGTCTTAAAATGCATGACGTCACCATCTTGAACAACATACTCTTTGCCCTCTTGACGTAATTTGCCAGCAGCGCGACAGCCCGCTTCTCCACCTAATTCCGAATAATCCTCAAAACTTGCTGTTTCTGCCTTGATGAAATTTTTCTCGAAATCTGAATGAATAACGCCTGCAGCCTGAGGAGCTTTTGCACCAATAGGGATAGTCCATGCTTTCACCTCAAGCTCACCCGCCGTAAAGTAACTTTGAAGACCTAAGAGATGATAAGCTTCACGTACTAAACGTGCGAGACCTGATTCCTCGAGTCCAAGCGCTTCTAAATACTCAGACGCTTCTTCTGCATCAAGCTCAGCTAAATCAGCCTCAACTTTTGCACTGATAGGAACCGGCTTAACACCATCAATCTCAGCTAGATCAGCATCAAGCTGATCTTCGTCCACATTAGCAATGTAGAGCATAGGCTTCATGGTGAGCAGATGAAGATCATAAATCAACTCCTGCTCTTCTTCACTCAAGTCAAGCATGCGTGCACGCTTACCTTCATTGAGACCCGCCTCAACCTTAGCAACTACCTCAAGCTTGTGAGCCGCATTTTTATCACGCTTAGCTTCTTTTTCTAAACGAGGCTTAGCTTTTTCAATAGTTCCCAAATCAGCTAAAACAAGTTCTGTCTTGATAGTTTCAACGTCACTTGCAGGATCAACTTTTCCTGCAACGTGAACGACATCAGGGTCAGAAAAGAAGCGCACTACCTCACAAATTGCATCAGTCTCACGAATATTGTGCAGGAACTGATTGCCAAGACCCTCACCCTGAGAAGCACCCTCAACCAAACCCGCAATATCAACAAATTCAACGGTTGCAGGCACAATACGAGATGGATTGACAATTTCTGCAAGTCTATCCAAACGTTTATCAGGCACTGGTACAACACCAACATTGGGCTCAATGGTAGCAAAGGGATAATTTGCCGCTAAGCCGCCTTTATTAGTCAGTGCGGTAAAGAGCGTTGACTTTCCAACATTAGGCAATCCAACAATACCAATTGACAACGCCATAAATACGACGTCTCCTTCCAAAAAGATCTTCTACATTGCAAACAAGCCAAATTGAGCAGCAACGTAGGCAATCAAAATAATAATGATAAGTACTGGGGCGATGTATTTAATCATCACAACCCAAGGTTTTTCCAACTTAAAGGGGCTCGAAATCTTAATTTCAAAGACCAAGGTATCAGGCTTAATAATCCAACCAACAAAGATACAAGTCATCAAAGCAGCCAAAGGCATCATGACAGAATTGGACAGGAAGTCCGCAAAGTCAAGAATCGACGATCCTTCACCCATTGGTTGAATAAAGGACAAGCCATTATAGCCAAGATTAACAACAATTGCTGCTGCAGCAATAACTACAAACGTAACAATCATGGCTTTTTTGCGTTCCCAATGTGCTCCGTCTGCAACAATAGATACGCATGTCTCAGTCAATGAAATAGCAGAAGTGAGTGCCGCAAATAATACCAATAAGAAAAATACGGCACCAATAATAAGTGCTGCACCGCCAAAATCAGCAAACATTTGAGGCAAAATAACAAACATTAAGCCAGGGCCAGAATTCTCAATGACCGCATCTCCTGAGCCAAGAGCAATAAATGCTGCAGGAATAATCATAAGACCAGCAAGGAATGATACGCCAATATCAAAACCACCAATGCGGATAGCGCTTGATGTCAAAGACTCTTTCTTATCAAGATATGAGCCATAGGTAATCATAATGCCCATCGCCAAAGAAAGAGAGAAAAACATCTGACCTAATGCAGAGATAACCAACTCAGGACTAAATTTAGACCAATCAGGAATGAGATAAAATGCTGCGCCCTCCATAGCACCTGGCTGCAAAAGCGTATAACCCGCAAGCAAAATAGCAAACAGGATCAAAAGTGGCATCATGACCAAGTTAGCCTTTTCAATACCGCCCTTAACACCACGCGAGACAACGAAAAAGACGATTGCAATAAAGATAAACATCCAAATATAAGTCTCGAAAGGTGCGGTAATAAAGGTGCCAAAGTAAGTAGGATCAGCAAGCGCAAGAGGACCATCGGCAATATAGGCTGCAAAGTATTTTGTGACCCAACCACCAATTACAAAGTAATAAGGCGTAATAATGAACGGGATTAATGAAGCAAATACGCCAATAAAGGCATATTTTTTTCCAAATGCCTTAAACGCACCAATTGCAGAAAGACCTGTTTTGCGTCCCAGTGCTAATTCCAGCAAAAGGAGCGATACACCAAAAGTGAAAACCAAAATCAAGTAAGTAATAAGAAACATGCCGCCGCCGTATTTGGCAGCAAGATAAGGAAAACGCCATAAATTTCCCAATCCGACCGCAGAAGCCGCAGCAGCTAAAATAAAAGCCCACTTTCCGGACCATTGAGCACGATGAGATTTTTCTTCTTCAGTAGATATTAATGTCATAGCTAATCCTCATAGGTATCAATTCGCATGCGTCGGATAAGTATACCCAAGCAGCTATAGACAACCAGTGTATAGTACGTTGTTTATTTGAGGACAGGTAGGAAAAAGGCGATCGTTTGAGCGGTACCTCGTTCTTCATAACGCAAAAAACCTCTCACGTAGGTCGGCTAGTCTTTTGCCTACCCACGCGAGAGGTTCCTATCACTAAGATCCTCGTCTATCGACTATGCACATGCATCTGAGGAATCTGTTTCTTTAATGCAATCCACATATGCTTGATCGAAGTCGTTACCGGTAACAGGATTTGTTGGTTCTCCATCCGTAAAATCCTTTTGGTTTTGAGCTAATACATCAGCATCAATTGCATCTTCCATAATAGAAGCGTTTTCTGCTTCATTACCTTGACCAGTAAGTGTAATCTTATCGTCCATGATATTGCCTCCCTTGCTGAGGTTTTTCTACCTCTCTTACCGTAATCCAGATAAAAGAGTTTCACGCAACAAGAGCGTCATACTTAAACAAGGCGGCAACATGTTGTAAGAGATTCGTATGATTTAGTGAAATGTACCATGTTTTGGAATATGGTGCATTTTATGCTTATGGAAAAGCCTCTTTAATCCTTTGCGAACCAATCCTGTGTTTTATTCTCCCGAAGTAAGAGTTTTGGTTCCTATGGGATTGCCTGCCTCATCAAGTGTATTTTCGAGATCATCTTCCCACGCAACCTCACCAAATACGCCCTGTTCAGTTTGAGCAGGATCAACGCAAGAAGTGGCTGCTGAAGCAGTTTGACTCATCTTAGGATCAGAAACCTTTGGCATCGAGCCCGTTGCTTGCGATGCATCAAAAACATAATGCTGGCCATTCTCATCTTCTTCAAGATGATTGACTTCAGAAAAAACTGATCCCGTCATTTCAATCTCGCCGGTACCACGCGGAATAACAAAGCGCTCTTCAGCTTCAAATCCGGTCTTTTTACGACCAAATAACTTGCTAAAAAGACCCTTATCCTTATCACCCTCAGTCTGCTGGCTATCAGGCCCTTCCCAGAAGCGCAGAACATCTTCGTAATCGCCCACAACATAATCTGGCTCTTCGTTTTCTGCAACATCATGAAACGCTGGATGCCCCTCTGTGCTGCCGCTAACGCGATGGCTATCTTCTAACGTGTCTTCAACCGCCGGCATGGGTGTTGTTTGTCCTAAAGGAGAAGCCTGCTGGGTTACGGAGGGCGCACTCAAAGAATCCAACGCTGCTTGCACGGCCTCTTCATCGGTAAGAAGCGCAAATCCTGCCTCTTTTGCTGCTTGCGCAGCACGAACTGCTTGAATAACCGCTTGTGCTTGCGCGCCGGTTAGTGTTACCGCATCAGGATCTTTATACACACCTACGCCCGATTCCATTCCCTCCTGCGACGACATCTCATCATTAGTATGGCCGTCATCAGTATGAATCGCTTCATACCCCAATATTGGCAGAAGCAGGGAACACTTCGGGGGTATAAACGCGCTCTCCCTCGTAATCAACACTCCAAAACACGAGCCCGCACGCAGGAGCATTCTCTCCCGCAGCGGTTCTATCGCACGCCTCAAGCACCTCATTGATCCATGCGGGTTCATGAAGACCATTACCCACAGAAACCAAAGTCCCCACCATAGTACGCACCATAGAATGGAGAAAGGCGTTACCCGTTACCGTGATAACAAGCATCTCATCATTCCATATAGAACATTCATCAAAAAGAATTTCAATCACATTGCGATGGGTTGGCTTATCTTTAGCTGATTCAGCTTTACAAAAGCTCTTAAAATCATGTTCCCCAATAAGGTACTGAGCCGCCTCACGCATCGCTTCAATATCAAGTTTTTTGCCCACATGCCAACAAAATCCACTCATTAAAAGAGGGTTCGCTGGAGCAGTTGATATGAAATAACGATACGTACGACTTACCGCTGAAAAACGCGCTGAAAAATCTGCCTTTTTACGCTCTGCAGCACGCACGGTAACTGACCCATGGGTAAGCGCGTTTAGAGATTTCATCAATTTTTTTGCAGAGCGTTCTTCCCATTCTTCGGGAGTAATCTCAAAAGAAATTACTTGACCAATTGCATGCACCCCTGCATCAGTGCGCCCAGCACACGTTGTTTCAACCTTATGACGATATACGGTCTTAAGCGCATCTTCCAAAGAGCCTTGTACCGTTAACTGACCTGGCTGTTTTGCAAAACCGGAAAAGGCTCCGCCGTTATATGAAAGCGTCAGGGCAACAACAACGTTCCCCTCATCAGTCAATCCCAAATCTTCTTCAGGAACAGATGCGTCATCATTCGACAAAAGGGTATCTTCAGGAACAAGCGCTCCGAATACTGCCGACTCAAAGCTATTTAATGCTTGGTCATGTTCCGAAATTGGCATTTGGCTAGTCATTGATAGTTCCTTGTTTTATGCAATTTGTTCTGCTGCTTTTTGCTCATGCATCTTGTCAGAAGCACAGGTCCACACTTTTCTTCCAAAGAGTTCTTTGAGCATGCCTTTCAATGGCGCACTCTCCGAATTAACACCAAGAGGAATATCAGCACGCGTACGGCCACCATCAGCATGTTCAATGAACAGAACAAAAGGATCGTTACCTTTATTAGCGTTTAAAATATCCATCAACCGTGATGCTGTGATTTGATTCATCTCCTGCGCTTTAACTGATAGCTCCATAAAAGGATAATCAGATAAGTCGTTAGATTCGAGTTTCTCATCAAGACGAGAAACTTCATACACAACGAGTTGTCTCCCGCGATCAGTTACTTCAAATTTTGCCTTTACGGAAACGATCGCATCTTCATGAAGCGCCTCTTGATTTTTCTCATAGTCAAAACAAATGCACTCAATATGCCCTGTTGTGTCTTCCAAATCAAAAGAGGCCATAAGGGTCTCGCGCTTAGTGCGGCGAATAGAAACATTAGTCACCATGCCAGCAAAGGTGGCTGACTTAATAGCTTTTTCCCGCTCAGAAAGTTCTCCCATATTGTATTTAGTAACGCGACGCAAGCTTCGTTCATAGGGCTTTAAGGGGTGGTCAGAAACATACATTTTCAAAATGTCTTTTTCAAAGGCAAGCAAGGTACGCTTGTCCCATTCAACTCCATCCGGATCAGGAATATCGTCTTCAAAGCCCGAATCCTGCACGTCTGCAAACATATCAAACATAGAAACTTGCCCTGCAGAGCGATCTTTCTGACGCTTCGATGCAGCATCCAAGAGCGGCGTCTCATCGATAAAATACATAAGCTGTTTACGGGTATACCCCGTTGAATCAAATGCGCCCGCCTTAATAAGCGCTCCAAGCGTTTTGCGATTATAGACACTCGCATCAACACGATTAACAAAATCATGCAATGAACTAAACGGACCGTTTGCTTCACGCTCGTCAATAATAGCTTGTACTACTTTACCGCCAACGCCACGAACGCCCGCAAGACCAAAGCGAATGCCCTCATCAGTAGGCGTAAATTCCATATTGGATGAATTAATATCAGGAGGAAATACAGGCGTGCCATTATGATTGCAGCTTGCGATATAGCGAATGAGTTGGTCGTTTTTGGTCATATATGATGACAACGTCGCCGCCATATACTCATTGGGATAATGAGCCTTCAAGTAAGCGGTACGCATAACCAAAACAGCATATGCCGCTGAATGCGATTTATTAAATGCATACTGAGCGAACTTCTCAGCGTCTTCCCAAATCTTGGTTGCAACCTCAAGCGCATAGCCGTTTTCAACCGCGCCATTACACCAGTCATCTTTAAGCTGCATCATAACGTCGAGCTTTTTCTTACCCATTGCCTTGCGCAAACGGTCAGCTTTACCTGCACTAAAGCCCGACATAACCATAGAAATCTGCATCAATTGCTCTTGGTAGACGATGGTGCCATACGTTTCTTCCAAAACACCGCGCAAGCGATCATCATAATAATGCGCAGGCGTTTTGCCAGAAGCAACAGCAACATAGTCATCAACCATGCCGGACTCCAAAGGACCGGGACGATTAAGAGCGATGGATGCAACAATGTCAGAGAACTGCTTAGGTGGCAGTCGCTTAAACAACGATACATAGAGGGCTGACTCCACCTGGAATAAGCCATCCATATTACCTGATCGCATAAGAGCAAAAGCACCCTCATCATCAATAGGCAGCTCTTCTGGAACAAGATTGAGCCCATAACGCTCATTCACGTTCTTGCATGCACGCGTCAATACACCTAAGGTACGCAGACCCAAAAAGTCCATCTTGAGCATGCCAAGATCAGGCGTGTAGTGACCATCATATTGGGTGATGATGCCACCACCTTTAGTGTCACGCTTCATAGGAATATGATCAGCCATAGGATCGCGGCAAATGATAGTTGCACATGCATGCACGCCCTCACCACGAACATGACCCTCAATCGAGATGGCTGCATCAATCACAGCTTTAGAATCAGCCTCTGTTTCATAAGCGGCCCTGAAATCTTGGTTTTCTTCAAGCGCCTGTTTAATAGTTGACGCATCCCCAATAAGTTTAGAAAGCTTATCTCCTGTTGAATAAGGATAATCCAATACACGCGCAGCATCACGTAAGGCATTCTTTGCTTTAATCTTGCCAAAGGTGATAACACCCGACACATGATCTTCGCCATAAACTTGACGAACATGCTCAATAACATCTCCACGACGCTCATCGTCAAAGTCAACGTCAATATCAGGCATCTCAACACGTTCTACTGACAAAAAACGTTCAAACAGCAAGCCGTTTGATAGAGGCTCAATGTCAGTAATTCCGAGAGCATATGCAACAATAGAGCCTGCAGCAGAACCACGTCCTGGTCCTACACCGATACCATTATCACGCGCCCATTGAATGTATTCTTGCACGATCAAAAAGTAGGCAGGGAAACCTTGCTGGATAATAACGGAGGCCTCATGCTCATAACGCTCGCGAACTTCATCAGGCCATGGATCACCATAACGACGCGTTAGCCCCCTTTCGCATTGCTTCCTAAACCACGACTCTTCAGTCTCTCCTTCAGGAAGCGGGAACTTAGGCAAAATCGAGTCACGCTCAAGTTCAACATTGCATTTTTCTGCCAACTCAACAGTGTTATCACACGCCTCAGGGAAATCCTTGAGCGCTTCGCGCATCTCTTCTTCTGTTTTCATATAGAACTGGTCGTTCTCAAATTTGAAGCGCTGATCTCCTGGTGTATTGACGCTTGCATTAGTGCCAATGCAAAGCATAATATCCTGCGCATAGGCATCTTCTTGCACCAAATAGTGAAAGTCATTCGTAGCAATAGTTTTAAGGCCTAAGATTTCAGCAATCTTAGTAAGCTCTTGATTGAGTTCACGCTGGGTTTTCTTCTCTGCATTAGGATTTTTTTCTTCAGAACGACGAGCAAAAGCAAGACCCTGATCTTGGAGCTCAATATAAAAGTCGCCTGGTTCATAAATTCCCGCGAGTTTGCGAGCCCATTCAAGTGCGCCATCAAAATCATGATTACGCAAATGCTCTTGTACAATACCTGCAATACACGCACTTGTTGCAATAATGCCCTCAGAATATTTCTCAAGCATTTCAAAAGTTGTGCGCGGGCGATAGTAGTAATTATCTACATGAGACTCACTCACAAGCTTTACTAAGTTGTGGTAACCCGTATTGTTCTTAGCGAGCAAAATCATGTGATTAGTATTGGGACGACCCTCACGCTTGAGCTCAGAGTCGGGAGTAAAATAAATCTCACACCCAAAAATAGGCTTTACCCATTTACCTGTTTCTGCTTTAACCTTATCACATGCTTCCGCAAGCTCAGGAACGCCTGACATTACACCATGGTCGGTAATTGCCACTGCTGGCATGCCCAAATCAGCAGCACGTTTTACCATGTCATAAATCTTAGTTGCTCCGTCAAGAAGCGAGTATTCCGTGTGATTATGAAGATGAACAAATGCCACGCTCAAACCCCTATACAGCCATAAATCTTGTACGAGAAACTCATCTATGTCAAAAAGTGCGTCAGTAGTGTCTCATAGTATATTGATACGTTACCAATCATGACATGACACCAAACTCACACAATATAAAATCATCACGACAAGAGACGTGTTTCATTGTGCCACCCTCAACCATCAATTTCTAGGGTTGCATTGTCTCAAATTATAAGAAAAGCAAAACTTTATGGAGTCCCATTAAAGGGGATATGACACAACTTGCGCATTATTAAGCGCCCAAGTCATATAATCGTCGATGCTCATTGGCTCGAAATAAGCGTTAATGATGCGAGCTGTCGATCCGTGACAAACCAAAAGAACATTCTCTTCAGAAAGCTTCTCAGCAGCGCGGGTATGCGCACGCTCTTTAAGCTCATCAATAAGATTGTAAGTACGTTGCGCTACCTTAAGCGCCGACTCCCCCTTGGGGAATCCAAGTGCTAACTCTGGTTTATAAGCTAGATAGAGCTCTGAATCGCAGTCAAGACCCTCAAACTCGCCAAAATCAAACTCAATAATACGCTCATCAGTCTCAATGGCATCCCCATCAAAACCAATCTCTTGCGCGATCAAGTAAGCCGTATTTTGAGCGCGTTGCAAAGGTGAAGCAATAATCCGATCAAAGACAATGCCTTCTTGGGCAAGCTCTTTCCCTGTCGCGCATGCCTGTTCAACACCCATATTGGTTAGAGGCACATCAGTACGGCCACAAATAATGTTTTGTACATTCCACGGTGTTTGCCCATGGCGCGTAACATAGAGCATGGCCCCGCCTTTCTTCTAGGCATACAAGTAATACACGTAAAACTTTAATGCACAAAAGATGTCTTCATATTCAACTTCTTTATGTAACTATTTGTCTTGCTGCACGTGTTCTAACTGCTCAGTAACTTGAACACCATAGCGCTCTTCTGTAATCTCATCAAGCGTACGACCCTGTGTCCGAGGACACCAAACAACACCCACCACGAGCGATATTGCCAAAAATACACACATGATTATGCCTGCTGTAACAAAACCGCCCGGCGTTTCTACACCAAGACCCGCTACTGCAACCAAAGACCAAATTCCTAACACGCCACGCACTAAGAAAAACATAATGCCCTGTACGCCGCCGCGATACATAGTTGGGAACAACTCGGTTGACCAAAGCGCATAAAAACACTGCGCAGAAAAGCCTGCTGAGATACCCCAAAGGGCAACAAACACCCAAAGGAGCCATCCCCAATCATCAGCAGTTCCTGCTTGGAGCTGTGTGCCAAAGAACACCATAATGATCCATGAAGCAAGCGCCATACTAGCTGTTAGGGCAAATAAGATGCGATGGGGCACCTTGTCTCCAAACTTAGAGAAGATTGCCAAAGAGCCAATTGCGGTTAAAACCCACATTACAGTTTGCAAGAGAGAAATCGTTGTGTCGTCTAAATTACCTGCCGCAGCATACATATAGGGCATAAACTGACCCATCGTGCCCGCAACAATATTCCACGTCAAATAAACCGCAACCAAAAAGATGATGGTCTTAATATTGACAGCATTAGTAAGTGCGCGCTTCATCATGGCGCCAAAACTATCACGCTTATCTTGGGCACCTTGTTTTTCTGTCCAATCACGTGATTCCTGCAGCTTACGCTGCAAATTCCAAGCGATGAGTGCCACTACGAAAAGGATTAAGAACAACAAGCGCATACCAAACAGACCATCAAAAGGCCCGTAAGTTCCGGCTGGCAGGAGTGTGCCAGCCGCATTAAAGGTCGGAAATACAACAGAAAAAATAAGTGAAATCAAAAAGATTACTGCTGGTCCACACGACCAAGCAAACTGACTGATCCCAATGTTAGAGGCGCGGGAATTTGATGAAGACATCTCAGAAATATAACTCCACGAAGATGGAACACCTGCACCAACCGAGAGGCCTGAGATTACAATGCCAGCTACCAACATAGGCAAGTTGACCGAAATCATAATCAAAAAGACACCGGTTGCATACACAAGAAGGTTGTAAGTATAAATAAACTTCCTACCAAACCGATCTGCTAGAAAACCGCCAATCAGTGCACCAACAGCAGCGCCAAACGCATTAGCACCCACCGCACCTAAAATAGCGGCCCACGTATTGTCAAAATTAAAGGCAGTTGCCCAAGCAGCTAACGCAACTGATGAGGCAACAATGCAGCCTGAATCAAGGAAGTTAGTCATGGAAACAGCAATTGTTCCCTTTTTCTCTTGCGTGAGAGCCATCTCAATCAGTCCTTCAAAGTGTCTTTAGTTGACCCTTTAACAAGCCCGTTTGTTGGATCTAGGTAATACATCTTTTACTGCGTTTATAACGCCTAATCCAGGAATTCTTCGTTAATTGCTATATGAAAATCGCGCGCAATCTGACGTAGACCATCGTCAGTAATTGTGTTTAAGAATTCGTCTGATCCCCCGTTCATAATGCGCGCACGTTCATAAATATCAGCTGCCTTTTCAATGGTATGCAACAACCCAAATGTACTATCAAAATCAGCACCTGAAACAAATAGCCCATGTTGTGCCCAGATTACCGCCTCGTACGTTTTCATTAACTCAGACGTTGCAAGGGCAATCTCTGCACCACCTGGCACCATCCAAGGCACTACACCAACACCCGTAGGAAATACAATCACGCACTCCGTCATCGCTTTCCATAACACACGCGTAAACGCACGAGCAGTAAGCGGTAATACAAACGATAAGGCAATAATATTGTTGGGATGCGCATGATAAATCACACGACATGTACCATTGGTGGCTTCCATGCGCACCGCATGATTCATCATATGTGTCGGAAATTCTGAAGTGGGCTGTCCACCATCTTTAAGACCCCACACAATACGCCAAGCATCACCTGCGGGATTGAGCTCAACAATGCCAATATTGTAGCTTGGGTCTCCCGCAACATTGCGCATATACCGTCCGGTACCCGTTGTAAGAAAATACATTCCCCCCAACTCAGGTACAGAAACACCCATCTCAACCCAAGAACCCGGAACATCATAGAAAAAAGGAGCTGCTGCTTTTACCTCATCATCAGTCATGCGATACGTTAAGTTACCGCCGTTACGCTCATGCCAGCCCTGTTGCCATCCGTCATCACAAAGACGGACAAACCCCTTTACAAATCCTAATTGTTCAACAGCAACACCTGATACAGCACCGCGCGCACTTGTCATGCCTTTATCAAATAAATCTTGTGCCTGATCAAAAAGACCCATGATTCTTCTACCCTTCCTTTATCTTCATCTACTTTCATCTACTATCTTCATCTACTATTGACGCGTAGGAAGTGTTTTAGCTTCGTAGGCTTTTACCTGATCAGCCAATGCCTCATCTAAACAAACACCTTGACGCCTACAATATTCATCCCATACGATTCCAAAAGGCATCATCTTTGCCTGCTCTTGCAAAATCATTTTCTCCGTAAATGCATACTGATCCTGCAACTGTTTAAGAACATCATGTGGTTGTAGCAACCCAAAAAGAAGCGACTTTTCCATCGCACGTGATCCAACCGCCCATGCTCCCACACGATTAATAGAAGCATCAAAGAAATCAAGTCCAATAATAACTTTATCCCAAGCACCGGGGCATCGCGCAATTTCGGTTGCCATTTCACGTGTGGGGTCGTCAAACAAAACTACATGATCGCTATCCCACCGCACTGGACGCGTAACATGCAGAGGAACCTTATCAAAGAAGACTAAGAGTGCTGATAACTTATCTGCCACATTCTCTGTAGGATGAAAATGCCCCATATCAAGTAAGTCGTATACTCCTGGATGAGAGGCAGCGTAGGCAAGGTAAAATTCGTTTGATCCTACCGTCATTGATTCTAGACCAATACCAAATACTTTGGATTCACAGCAATCGATAACCCGATCATAGGGTTCAGCAAAAATCTCATCGAGTGATTCCTTTAGACGCAAACGTAGTCCATAACGATCCGCTGGTACATCTTTTGTGCCATCAGGAATCCAAATGTTACACAACGTCTCATCATCAAGTGCTTCCGCAATTTGTTGAGAAATCTTGCGACATGCCTTGCAGTGCCTAATCCAAAAATCGCGCGTTTCTTTATCAGGAGAAGAAAGCGAAAGTTCATTATTCATCTTTGGATGGCCAAACACGGTTGGATTAAAGTCAATACCATAACCATGCTCTCGCGCCCATATAACCCATGGTTCAAAATGTCTATATTCGAGTTGATCACGATCAACCCAAGGATTATCTTCTGTAAACACCGCATAGGACGCATGCAAGTTGATGCGCTTTTTTCCAGGCACCATACTCATCGCTTCATCAAAATCGGTGGTGAGCTCTTCAAATGTGCGTGCACGACCAGGATAATTACCAGTTGTTTGAATTCCACCTGACAAACCGCCCGGTTGATCAAACCCTAATACATCATCACCTTGCCAACAGTGAACCGAAATAGGTTTAGCAGCAAGCTTATTGAGTACTTCTTCAGTATCAATTCCCATACGCGCATATTCTTGTTTGGCGAATTCATACATCCCCGCATTTGCTTCACTCATCATATTCTCCCATTCTCCTATGCCCAACAGGCCCAATCAGCCCAACACAGGCCCAATCAATCCAACATATCCGGCAAGCTCACAGATTTTCTACTGCGGATGTTTCTCTCTTGCCTCTCAGCCCCTTTATGGTTTAACCAAGCCAATAGCAAACGATTCACGTATCATCTTGCGTGCAGCTCTTGTGTCTGCGCACAATCCATCAGCAATCATCTGAACTAAAATATTGCCAAGTGCCGTACCTTCAATAGGACCAACATATACCGGCAATTGACATGCTTGTGCGGTCTGAGCATTAAGGTAATCATCTTGACATCCGCCGCCCACAATATTGATAGAGGTATACGTTTTGTTTGTTAAACGAGAAAGCTGATCAATTGCGCGTGCATAACAATGAGCCAAGCTCTTATAAACACACTGCATTAACTCGGGCAATGTCTGCGGTACGGGCTGCTTGTGACGAACACACGCATCGCGAATTGCCTCAATCATTGAATCAGGGGCAAGAAAGCATGGTTCATTTACGTCAAGAATTGCCGCGAAGTTAGGTGCTTGTTGCGCCGCTGCTATCAGATCACCAAAACTTAATTCCTCTTTTTGTTGCAAATCCATACCTAAGGACATACGAGCACGACAAGCTTCATGTGAAAGCTCTGCTTCAGATTCTTCTCCCTGAACATACGCCACACCATTGAGTTCACGACGAATCGACTGAATCATCCAAAGACCCATAATGTTTTTCAGATAGCGATACGTATGATCCACTCCACCTTCATTAGTAAAATTCTCTTCTTGCGATGCAGCTGTCGTAATGGCACCGCGGTTTTCTACCCCCAAAAGGCTCCAGGTTCCTGATGACAGAAAGACCGCTTGATCATCATGAGCCGGCACTGCAAGATACGCGCTCCCCGTGTCGTGAGTTGCCGGCAAAATAATTTCAGGATCGTATCCAATTTCCTCTGCAATACAAGGAAGCACATGCCCTAACGAATCTCCCGGAAAAAGTAGCTGTGGAAAAATGTCTTGAGGGATATTGCACGCATTTAAAATGTCTCTATCCCACATACGTGTATGCGCATTGAGTAGGCCTGTTGTTGAAGCATTGGTGTATTCATTCGCTTTCATTCCCGTAAGAACAAATGCTAAATAGTCTGGGATCATCAGAAAAGTTCGGGCCTGCTTAAGCACATTAGGTTGTTCTTTTTGCAATGCCAGTAATTGATAAATAGTATTAAAGGACTGACGCTGAATGCCTGTTTTTTGATAAAGTTTCTCATCAGAAATAAGCAAACGTGCCATATCGATCATGCCTTGAGTTCGCTCATCGCGATATGATACAGCATGTCCAAGCATATGATCATCGGCATCAAGCAATACAAAATCAACACCCCATGTATCAATGCCAACACTTTTGGGGTAGTACCCTGCATCAGCACATGCTTTTAAGCCAATTAGAATCTGCCGACTTAACTCTTCGATATCCCAACAGTCATGATTATCAATACGAATTTGGGTTGTAGGAAAACGATATACTTCGACTAACTCAATCTTGCCTGTAGATGCACACAAGCCAACTACAACGCGTCCTGAGGACGCACCAATATCAACTGCCGCATAGCACCTAGCTTCCGACATACCTCTATGCTCCGAAGACTCCATCATGTCCATCCCTATGTAAAGCCTTTTCCTTGTATAGTAAAGCCCTTTTCTCACCAGGCTTATGGACAATATCAAGCTGATTACACCTTGTTAACTCCCGAAAATAAAACGGTGGGATTAGTCAAAATACTCTTCTAAAACCAGAAAAGCGGCCCTCTTACGAGAGCCGCTTCAGCTGGTACGATAAAGAAAATAATCGTGCTAGTAGCTACTAGACGTATTGATCTTCTTTTTCTTTTGCAGCCAACTGCACCTTTAACCAGCGCAGACGACGCGTTAAAACGGATCGAGAGATAACACTCTCATCCTTAAGGTTAGCGATACGCTCCTCTAAAATGGGAATATCACGCTGAACCTTTTCGAGGTTAATACGTTTGATCTCACGAGTCTTGTCACACAGAACAATTACACGCTTACCTAAGACCTGGACATAACCACCCATAATTGCAGCACTAAGGGTGGTTCCACCTTCCTGTTTGGTGCGTGCCCAGATAACACCGTCAGCCAATGCAGTTACAAATGGCTCATGGTTTTCCATGATACCTAATTCGCCTTCTACACCAGGAACCATGACGGAGTAAAGTTCTCCCGAATAGAGGACCTTGTTCTTTGCGACGACATCGCACTCAATAACAGACATGGCTTACTCTTCTTCCTTCATCTTCTCGTAAGCAGCATAAACATCTTCAATGCCACCCTTCATACGGAAGCACTGCTCAGGGATCTCATCGCAATTACCCTTTAAGATCTCATCAAATGAATGAATGGTATCCTCAAGTTTAACGTATGAACCATCTTGACCCGTGAACTGCTTAGCAACATGGAAGTTCTGACCAAGGAACTGCTGAACCTTACGAGCACGATTAACAATAATCTTTTGCTCTTCAGTCAATTCATCCATACCAAGAATTGCAATGATGTCTTGGAGATCTTTATAGTTCTGAAGAATCTCCTGAACACCAACAGCAACACGGTAATGTTCCTCGCCAACGATCTCAGGATCGAGTGCACGAGAAGTGGACTCCAGTGGATCAACTGCAGGATAAATACCAAGCTCAGAAATGGAACGAGACAAAACAGTCTTAGCGTCCAAGTGAGTAAAGGTTGTTGCAGGAGCAGGGTCAGTCAAGTCGTCAGCAGGAACATATACAGCCTGTACGGATGTAATAGAACCAGTCGTGGTTGACGTAATGCGCTCTTGCAAGTCACCCATCTCAGTAGCCAAGGTTGGCTGATAGCCTACAGCAGAAGGCATACGACCAAGAAGTGCGGATACCTCAGAACCTGCCTGGGTGAAACGGAAGATGTTGTCAATGAACAACAAAACGTCTTGACCCTGATCACGGAAGTACTCAGCTTCAGTCAAGCCAGCAAGGCCAACGCGAAGACGAGCTCCAGGAGGCTCATTCATCTGACCGTAAACGAGACAGGTCTTATTGATAACACCAGAATCGCTCATTTCAAGGTAAAGGTCGGTACCCTCACGAGTACGCTCACCTACACCGGTGAATACTGACGTACCACCATGCTCTTGAGCGAGGTTATTGATCAATTCCTGAATCAAAACGGTCTTGCCTACACCAGCGCCACCAAAGAGGCCGGTTTTACCACCCTTGATGTAAGGCTCGATCAAGTCAACAACTTTAATACCAGTCTCGAAAACTTCGGTGGTGGTAACAAGAGTGTCATATGCAGGAGCAGGATGGTGGATAGGCATCCAGTATTTAATATCTGGCATTGGCTTGCCATCAACAGGCTCACCAATAACATTCCAAATGCGTCCCAATGTCTCAGGACCAACGGGCATCAACATAGGTGCACCCGTATCCTTGACGGGAAGTCCGCGCTGCAAGCCATCGGTTGATGACATAGCAACAGCACGTACAAGATCGCCTGGAAGATGCATCTGCACCTCTAAGACAACCTGAATCTCGCCAAGAGGAGTGTCTGCTTTCACCGTCAAAGCGTTGTGAATCGCAGGAAGAACATCCGGAGCGAACTCAACGTCAACGACAGGACCGACGACACGGACAATGCTGCCCGTAGCGCCTTCTGCGGCCGCAGACTCTACGCTTTCACGCGTATAAATAGTTTCTTCAGCCATTTAGTCCTCCAAAGCTGAGGCGCCACCGACGATCTCATTGATCTCGGTCGTAATGGCACCTTGACGTACACGGTTATACACACGATTGAGAGTTTCAATCATTTCATTGGCATTATCAGTAGCATTCTTCATTGCGTTACGACGAGCAGCCTGCTCTGCCGCAGCGGAATCAATCAATGCATAATACAGATAGCCATTGATATAGTCAGGCAGCAACTGACCCAAAACCTCATCCTCACCAGGCTCGTATTCAATAGCACCGGTTACATCAACATCATCAGCATCAGGAGCTGTGATACCACCAGTAGGAAATACGTAATCCTCAGGTAAGAAGGAGCGAAGATTGATAGGCAAGAGCGTATCTTGTATCAGTATTTGCTCACCAGCATTTTTAGCATGGTTGTAGAGCGTAATAACTTCATCAATCTCTCCATCAAGGAAGCGGCTTACAGAATAATCTCCTAAAGCTTCTGCTTCCTCAACACGGGGGTCAGCGGACAAATCTCTGAACGCAAGTACGGGAGTGATACCGCGGTAAGAAAAATAAGCAATACCCTTCTTTCCGCATACCGCAACACGCACCTCTTGACCTTTGGCCGTACGTTCTTTGATAATGCCCTCAGTTCGACGCAAAATCGATGAGTTAAATCCGCCAGCCAAACCACGGTCAGAAACCATAGCGATGACCAAAGTGCATTTAACTTCATCATGAGCCTGCGTCAAAGGTGCTTCGGTGCCGCCTACACGGGCGATGTTCGCCAGAAGTTCTTTCATGGCGTTTGCATAGGGAGTTGCATGATCCACACGCTCTTGAGCAAAACGGATCTTTGCAGCTGCAACCATCTGCATAGTGCGCGTAATCTGCTTCGTTGATTCAACGGAGTGAATACGCCTTTCGATGTCGTGAAGGTTCGGCATAGACTCAACCTACCTTACGCGATGAACTGAAGCTTGAATGCTTCAATATGCTTATGAAGCTCAGCCTCAATCTCGTCGGTAAACTTGAGTTCGGTGGCCAACTTCTCAACTACGCCACCACCGGATAAACGCAAGTAGTCAAGCAATTCAGCACGGAAGCGAACGATGCTATCAACTGGTAGATCATCCAAGTAGCCCTGGTTGCCTGTCCAAATTGCAATGGACTGTTCAGCAACAGGAAGTGGCATGTAGCGACCCTGCTTCAAAAGCTCAGTCATAGCTGCACCACGGGTGAGCTGATCCTGAGTTGCTTTATCAAGGTCAGAGCCAAACTGCGTAAATGCAGCGAGTTCACGATAAGCAGCCAAGTCCAAACGCAAAGTACCTGCTACGGACTTCATGCATTTAACCTGAGCAGAACCACCAACGCGAGATACCGAAATACCTACATCAACAGCAGGGCGCTGACCCTGGAAGAAGAGGTCGGTCTTCAAGTAAATCTGACCGTCAGTAATAGAAATTACGTTGGTAGGAATATATGCTGCAACGTCGCCAGCCTGAGTCTCAATGATAGGCAAAGCAGTAAGAGAGCCTGCACCATTCTCATCAGAAAGCTTAACAGCACGTTCCAAAAGGCGTGAATGCAAGTAGAAAATATCGCCAGGATATGCCTCGCGTCCGGGAGGACGACGAAGAGTCAATGACATTTGACGATAAGCAACAGCCTGCTTTGTTAAGTCGTCATAGACGCACAAAACATGGCCACCAGGATTCTCTGCATTAGCTGGCTTGCCGTCTGCTCCGTTGTACATAAAGTACTCACCCATTGCACAGCCTGCCATAGGAGCAAGATATTGCAAAGGTGCAGCGTCAGAAGCGGTAGCAGCAACAATAATGGTGTAATCAAGCGCACCGTGACGAGCTAAGGTCTCAGTGATGGTTGCAACGGTAGATGCCTTCTGACCAATTGCAACATACACGCAGATCATGCCCTTGCCACGCTGATTGATAATTGCATCAATAGCGATTGAGGTCTTACCTGTTTGACGATCGCCAATGATAAGCTCACGCTGTCCACGTCCGATGGGGATCATGGAGTCAATAGCGATGATACCGGTCTGCATTGGTTCTTCAACAGGCTGACGCTCATGAACGCCAGGAGCTTTAAATTCTACAGGGCGATAAGCTTCTGCCTCGATAGGACCCTTGCCATCAATAGGCTGACCAAGTACGTTAACAACACGACCCAGTAAACCACGACCGCAGGGAACTTCAAGAATTTTGCCGGTGGTACGGCACTTATCGTTTTCCTTGATTGCGGTGACATCACCCAAGAGAACGGCGCCGACTTCTTCCTCTTCGAGGTTCTGAGCCAAGCCATAAACGATTTTTCCATCGGTTCCAACAAACTCTAAGAGTTCGCCAGACATTGCATTCATAAGACCATCAACGCGAGCAATACCGTCGCCGATCTGCATAACAGTACCGACTTCACGAGACTCTACGCTGGTATCCAACGCTGCAAGTTGCTTTTCCAAAGCATCTTCGATGGACTGTGCGGTGATTTCAGTCACTAGCATTCACCTCCATCTGTGTTTTCGTTGAGTACGATGCGAGCGTTCTGAATTTGACTACGAACACTTGAGTCAATATAGCGTCCACCCGCACGCATGATGATGCCGCCCATAATGGATTTGTCGATGTGCTCTACAAGTACAACCGGCATACCCAGGTCGGCGGTGAGTTTGTTGGTGATGAGAGTGCGCAAGTTGTCATCAAGACTAACAACCGTTGTCACGTCCACAATAACGAAGTTCAGCTTGGTCTTTGCTAGCTCCTCGTATTCTGTTTCCACGCGACGCAAAAGCGTCATATCAGCGCGTGATGCCATAACGGCAAGCAGATCAACGAGAATGGGGTTATACCCCTCAAAAACCTCGTGAGCAAGCTTTTTACGTTGCTCAGAGCTGAGCGATTCATCGTCAAATGTCAAGCGAAGCTTGATATTCGTTGCCATAAAGCCCAGCACCTGAACCATCTGATTGCGGACATCAACGACCGCATCTTGACCACCAAGAGCGTTTGCACCCTCAATGGCTGCGTTGGCGTAGGCAGCAATGATTTCATTGACAACGTGACGATTAGGCATTTAGACTACCTGCCTCTTCGACGTAGCGAGCAATGAGCTTACGATGCTCTTCATCGCTGAAGTCTTCACCGATCAGACGCTCTGCAACAGCAATAGAGGTATCAACTGCTGAAGCGCGAAGTTCTGCAATAGCTGCTTTCTTCTCTGCCTCAATAGCAATACGAGCTTTGCTGATCATTGCATCTGCTTCTTCGCGAGCTCTTTGAGTGATCTCTGCCTCAACAGCATCACCGGAGAGCTTAGCGTTATTGAGAATCTGCTGAGCTTGAGCTTTAGCACCTTCAAGCTGTTCGCGATACTCTGCCAGCAGGCGTTCGCTTTCTTGGCGAGCCTCTTCAGACTTTTCCAAGGAATTCTTGATCATGTTCTCGCGCTTGGTAAGCATGCGATCAAAGACCGGCCAACCAAACTTAGCAAGAATAATCCACAAGAGGATGAAGGCGATGAGCATTGGAATGAATTCATTCATCTGAGGAAGAATTGCATTAATGCCTGACGTCTCTTCAGCGAATGCATGCAGCGGGCAAACTGTGGACACGATTGCATAGGCGATAATACCTAAAACGCCCGTGCGTACATATTTGCTTACAGTTGCGTTCAATTCGCTTGCCTCCTTCTCTTCTAATCGAGTCGATTTCGAATCACAAATTGGTTTCTAGATCCGTTTAGCCGATGAAGAAAAGAACCAAGCCAAGCAGTGCGAGTGCCTCAGACATAGCAGCACCGATGAAGAAGTAGCCCATGAGCTGACCCTTCATTTCAGGCTGACGTGCTGCGGAAACGCACAAACCATAGGTAGCAACACCGATACCGATGCCAGGGCCAATGGCAGCAAGACCATAGCCAACAACCTTCAGGGCGGCGAGCGCAATACTAAGTTCCACGATTACCTCCTTTAGTTGAGTAAGATTCCTTCTTTCTTACTCAGATTTATTCTTTCAGCTGCAAATTTTTGTACCAGCTGCAGTACCAAAGTTATGCGGCACATACAATTCCCTGTGCCAAAGGAATGAATGGGGGTGCTTCTTGATCAGTGAGGGTGGATAGCCAAACCGATGTAAGAAGCAGAAAGAATTGCGAATACGTATGCCTGCAAGAAAGCAACCAGAGTCTCAAGCGCATACATAAAGAACAGCAGGAAGAACCACGCGATTGCGGGGATACCTGCAACGATATCCATTTGGAAAATAGCGGTCTGCAAGAAGATGGTAGTAGCAAGAGAGAATACTGCCAAGATCGAGTGACCAGCCAACATGTTGCCATAAAGTCGAACTGCCAGCGTAAGAACGCGGATGACCATAGACACAAACTCCAAGAACCAAACAACAGGAATCATAGGAGCAGGAACACCGTGTGGTGCAAATGACTTCATATAGCCAAGAATACCCAACTGCTTAAGGCCGTAGAAGTTAAAGTAAACAAACGAAACGAGTGCAAGAGCCCAGGTAACAGAAATAGATCCCGTTGCTGCCTTAGCGCCTGGGATCAAACCAATTACGTTTGCAACCAAAATAAAGAAGAACAAGGTTGCTAAGAACGGAATATGTTTCTTAAAGCCTTCACCGATAACGTCGGCACCAATTGAGTTTTGTACAAACTCATAACCATACTCAAGCGTACCAGTGAATTTGTTATGAGGGATAAGCTGAAGCTTGCGACCACCAACAAGAATGAGGAGTAAAACTACAGCAAGCGCAATAAACATATAGAGAGTGTATTGGCTAATCTCCCATCCAAAAATGGAAAATACCGCAACCGAATCAAACGAAGATCCGATATGCTGAGCTTCAGCGACAAAGTCATTAAGCGCTGATACAATGGGCATTTCGCTCAACTTAAATCCCTACCTTCCGTTTGCTTACTTAGTTTTCTTCTTAGCAAGCACATTCTTATAAAGCACATATACAGAAGTAACCACAATAATGGTTGCCATTTCTGCAATTCCAAAAGGCAATACATTGCCTCGATCCAACATTGCACAAGCAATCATGCAAACGGCAAGTACGATGAGTGAAATAAACGAACCACCGAGTCCATACATGCCAGCTGTCAATGCTGAAGTAGAAGTAGAGCGACGAGCTAGGCGCAACGCAACAAAAAGCGGTACAAAACCGATCAGTCCTGCAACGATTCCTAAAACGATTGCTAGTGCCATCTTTAGTCTCTCTCTTCTAGCTCGAGCCAAATGCCCAAGCCTTTAGAAGCATATATGCCACTGATTTAAGAGTAGGGGTGTTTTAGACAAGGTGCGTTTATCCGTGGTGAGTGGTGACGCGAACCCGTTCACTGCCAAATCAAACCAATAAGATGCAGATGACCTACTGCTTTACCTCATCTGGTTCTGAGAAAATACGCAGCTTAATTCCTGACTCTTCTAAAAGCTCCATGGCAAGAGGATCAGGGTAAGGATCACGATAAATAATTTCTGATATACCCGCATTAATAAGCATCTTTGCGCACACCACACAGGGTTGTGTAGTGATATAGATAGAGGCACCTTCAATATTAATACCGTAGCGCGCCGCTTGAAGTAGGGCATTTTGCTCAGCGTGAAGCCCTCGACAAATCTCATGGCGCTCCCCACTCGGCACGCCTAATTGTTGACGCAAACATCCCGTCTCTGAGCAATGGCGCAATCCTGTTGGAACACCGTTGTAACCGGTGGCAAGAATGCGTCTGTCTTTTACGATAATCGCTCCCACGCCACGTCGCATACACGTTGTACGCGTGCGAACCTCATTGGCGAGCGTCATAAAATACTCATCCCATGAGGGACGATGATCGGTATTAGAACAATACGTATCAGTCATGACAAATGCCCTCCTTTATACCCCGAATAACCCATCGCCTTCTGCAGTAATGAGTCTAGCAAACAACAAATCTTGTAGCACACATAAGCATCATCAAGCCAATTATCCGATTACTGACAGGCGTTTTTATAGAGCGATGAGTCTAATAACGCATTCTCGGTCTCAAAAATGCGATCACCTGCATCTCCTAGACCAGGAACAATATAGGCTTGATCATTAAGGCCCTCATCAAGAGCGCATACGTATAGCAAACAATCAGGATCTTCAGTTAAAACACGCATGACGCCCTGAGGAGATGCCACCAATACCATTACAATAATGCGCACAGCCCCCCGTTTGCGTAATTCCGCAAGCGCTTCAAGCATAGAACCGCCTGTAGCAAGCATGGGATCCACCACCATTACGGGACGATCAGCAAGATCGTGGGGAAACTTACCGTAATACACTAACGGCTCATGAGTCTGTTCATCCCTAAACATACCCAAATGAGCGATTGGTGCAAGCGGCATAATGTCGCTCAAAGCATCCGCCATAGCAAGGCCCGCACGCAAAATAGGAACAATAGTCGGCACAGTCTTAGCAAGCGTAACACCTTCAGTCGTAGCAAGCGGTGTTTCCACCGTCACAGGAACGGTCGGCAACGTTGCTGTAGCAGGATATGCCTCAAGATAAGTCAACTCTTTGACCAAGCGTCTGAATGTCGCACTTGATGTTTCTTTATCGCGCAATAAGGTTACTTTGTGAGCAACAAGCGGATTATCAAGTAGGCTAAGACGCGCAAGCGTCTCATCCGTAAGCTCACAAAGTAACTCACTGCAAGCAGGATAGCGATGGGCTAATTCAGTGCGATTCATATGACCTCTTAACCAATGTCTTACCAGAACAAGCGCTTAGGAAATTTAGAGCACTTAGAGAGCAGGACCATACTCAGGATAGAGAGGGCATTTCTCAATAAGCGCATCAACCTCAGCACGTACTTGAGCAAGAGCAGCCTCATCAGATGCGTTAAAGACCGCACGAGCAATAAGAGAGCCGATCTGAGCAAAATCATCGGCAGTAAAGCCACGGGTAGTACCCGCCGCTGTACCCACGCGAATGCCTGAAGTAACAAAAGGAGAGCGTGTCTCATTAGGAATAGTATTCTTGTTAACGGTCAGACCAACGGATTCAAGTACTTTTTCGGCATCCTTGCCCGTAATGTCAGCTGGAGTAAGATCAACAAGGCATAAATGATTATCAGAACCACCTGATACCAAGCGCAAACCACCTTGCGTCATGGCTTCTCCCATCGCCTTGTTATTTGCAATAACATTATCAATATAGGTGCTGAATTCTGGCTTGAGCGCTTCTCCAAACGCAACAGCCTTTCCTGCAATAACATGCATCAAAGGACCGCCTTGCGTTCCGGGAAACACTGCTTTGTCAATCTTTTTAGCAATCTCTTCATCATTTGAAAGAATGAAGCCACCACGAGGACCGCGAAGCGTTTTGTGACTTGTGGACGTTACGACATCAGCATAAGGCACCGGACTTGGATGGGCTCCCGTTGCAACAAGACCTGCAATGTGAGCCATATCGATCATGAGATATGCACCCACCGAATGAGCAATTTCGGCCATGCGCTCAAAATCAATAACACGAGGATAAGCAGACGCGCCTCCCACAATAAGCTTGGGTTTGTGCTCTTTTGCCAAGCGCTCCATTTCATCATAATCAATGCGCTCAGTCTCAGGATTTACCCCATAGGCAACAATGTGATAATTCTTACCAGAAAAATTGACGGGCGAACCATGCGTCAAATGTCCACCGTGATCAAGAGAAAGACCTAAGACCGTATCACCTAAATTGATTAATGCATTATAGGCAGCAAGATTGGCGTTAGCACCTGAGTGGGGCTGAACATTAGCAAAGTTTGCTCCAAAAAGCTCCTTTGCACGATCGCGAGCAAGATTTTCGACAACATCAACCTTATCGCAACCGCCATAGTAGCGTTTTGAAGGATACCCTTCTGCATACTTGTTCGTAAGAACAGACCCTACCGCCTCCATTACTGCAGGAGAAGTAAAGTTCTCAGAAGCAATCAACTCAATACAAGAACGTTCACGTCCCAATTCAGCTTGAATAGCTTCTGCAACTTGTGCATCACTTCGAGGTAAAAATGTTAACGCCATGATTGTTAATCCTTTCTTGATTACAGACGATGGATCTCGTTGGTTACGGTCATATCGTTGAGTGCTATCGTTTTTAACAACAGCACCTAGTTACTCTTACGTCTTAAGACTACCCTTATCTCCCATTTCACAACTATCGCTATTCCTGAGCACCTGCTTCATTAAGATAATCAGCCGCTCCTAAAACCGCCGTTAGAATTGAAGCTTGTCCTTGTGGATCGAGCACCCAGCGAATATCAACGCTATCACGTTCATTCTCGCCTGGCATAGCAACAGGAGTATTAGTATCTTTTTCAAATGCCTGCTTAACAAGCGACACGCTTATTTCACTTTCGGTTGGTTCAAGCTCATCACACTTTGTCATAAGCATCTGACCGGCCGTTTGTGCAATATCAGAAGCACTCGTTCCTTCATAAGCAGCTTGCGACGCATACGAGGTATAGTCAATACTCCATGTATCAACCGCACTTAACAGTTGTTTTGACGTTACTTTTGCTTGCACCGTAGCACTCATGCCGTCTTCTGACACGCTGGCATCTCCCACTTCAAACTTGTAGTCAGAAAGCCACGTTTTAACCAACGCTGAAACATCAACCCCCAACGTTGCAAATTGCTCATTAGCAATAAGGTTTTGAAGCTCTTCTTCGTGTTCTTCTTTAGGTGCAAATTGAGAAAGCGCATCAGATACAACATTTTTTGCTGCATCTGCCTCAGAAGCACATCCAACAAGACTCATACCAGCAAACATTACCACGCATAGCAAGCATATGATCAACATAAACTTACTTCCTGCATAATGGGTGCTTTCAAATGCCGTCTTGACTTCAGATGTCGTCATACTACCTTGCTTCCTACTGAACCAATACTACGGGGAATGCTACTTACGCTGACGCTTGCAAAGCGGTTTGTAATGATTGCTTAACAGAAGCCACATCGCCAAAAATCGCTTGTGCTAAAGCAAGCTTACCTTCATCAGTTATCTCCCACTGATCATCCTGAGAAACAACTTGTATCTCAACTGTGGTGTTGGTTGCATCTTCATTCATGAGGTTATCACGCACTACCTGATTGCGTCCGGCATCAATTTGATCTTGCGGCATAGCTTTTGTGCGCTCCATAGTGCCATATGAAAGCAATGAGTCAAAACTCTTAATTAACGCGCCCGCAAGTTGTTTTGAGGTTATATTGACCGTTACGCGACACCCGTTGTCACCCTGCAAATGCGTGTTTCCCAAAGAGTAGGAAAACGAATCAAGATAAGCTTTTTTATCCTCTTCTGAAGTTATGCCAAACTCAGAGAAATCAATTGCACTGTCATCGGTCAAAAAGCAAGGTTCGCTCTTCTTAAATGCATCAAGCTGAGCAGAAACTTCTGCTTTTGCTCGATCAGGTGGATATGTCCCCCATCCCGTGAGTAAGAAATCCATGCCAACCGTAGCAAAAATCACCAAAATCACTACAAGGATTTTTCCACCACGACCCATCGCGTACCCACTTTCTTCTCTCGTAGACGTCTTTTCATGCAATCAGCTAAGCATCTAGCTCCATAATCTTTGCAACACGCTGAGCATGGCGACCACCTGCGAAATCGGTAGTTAAAAAGATATCAACAATCTGCTCATTAGTCTCCAAGTCTACAAAACGACCAGAAAGAGTGATGACGTTAGCGTCATTATGCTCACGACACAGCGCGGCAAATTCAGGCGATGTGATATTAGCTGCACGTATTCCAGCCACCTTGTCAGCAGCAAGAGCCATGCCGATACCCGTACCACACACTAAAATACCGCGATCAGCTCTACCATCAGCAACGTCATGAGCAACAAGAGCAGCATAGTCAGGATAATCAACACGATCATCCGTTTCAGGACCTCGGTCAAGCACGTCATATCCTTTGCCAACAAGATAAGCAACGAGTGCCTGTTTTTGTTCGAATCCTGCGTGGTCTGATCCCAAAGAAAGTACCATATTGAGTCCTTCATATCCGTATTGATACAAGCGTAATAGCAAACGTAAAAGCAAGCGTAAGAGCGCACAAACCTTTCCTATGAAAACGCACGAATGTCGTCAATGGAAATGGCACCCACACGCTTCATAATTGGATGTCCGGTAGTGCAATCGACGATGGTCGATGCAATACCACTTTTTGGTGCTGGATCCTCATCGTCATCAAGCGCCACACTAACAGCTTCAATAAGCGTCGGATCAATTTGATCAAACGCACGCGGCGCTTTTTGACCAGAAAGATTTGCCGATGTTGTAGCGATGGGGCATCCTAGTTCAGCAATGAGTTTTAACGCCTCAGGATTGTTAGGCATGCGCATGCCAATGGTTCCTTCAGCAGATCGAAACGCCTCAGGCACCGCATCGGAGGCACGCACAATGATTGTTAATGGCCCGGGCCAAAACGTCCGAGCAAGTGCGTGTGCAAGTTCAGGTACGACTTTCCCGTACGTCAAAAGATCATCAATATCGGAAATCAACCAAGCTACTGGTTTGCGTTTTTCACGGCGTTTAAGCTGATAAAGAATCTCTGGACTATTCGCATCACGAACTGACACACCCATTCCATAGAGCGTATCAGTCGGAAAAATAATTGGTTCGCCTGCCTTAAGAGCATGCAGTGCGATAGGTGGAATATGCACCGAGGTGAGACTGGGGCTTTCGGCCTCTTTCAGTTCGTTTTCCATTGCGGTTTCCTTAAACCCACGTTGCGGCACCCTCTATCACATAGCGGGGCAGCTATTAACTTTGAACCTCATATTTTAGCATAGCAAAAGCGCATTACTCCGGTATGCATGTCCGCACAAGCGCTTGTGCTACCCGTAAGCCATCAACGGCAGCACTCATAATTCCTCCCGCATATCCCGCTCCTTCTCCACAAGGGTAAATCACAAGATCATGAAAAGGATTATGGAGAGCACGATAGGTTTCATCTCTCACAATTCTCACAGGCGAAGAAGATCGTGTCTCTGGGGCAATCATCACCGCCTGAGGAGCAGCAAAACCTTTGAGCTTCCGATCAAGCAGCGGGAGTGCCTGCGCAAGCGACTCCACTACAAAATCAGGAAGACAATCAGAAAGCGGTGTCTCGATTACCCCTCGGCGATAGGTTGTATGCGCTATACAACCTGGCTTGGCTTCATGAGCGTAGTGCATGCCCGCAGAGCACAACGTGCTATCTTGTGCATGACTATGCACATCCAATTCTTTGCCGTGTTTTTGATAATACTGATCAAGAAAAGACCCCACCGTCTGTGCGGGTGCCTGATAAGGTTTTCCTCCCCTTCTGCACACAGCACGATAAGCAGCATGTTCTAATGAACGCTGAAATGCAACACCAGCAAGAACATCATCGCCAGGAAAATCTGAAGGATCTATATTTACCAACAGAGCCGCATTTGCATAGTCTCCTGATCGAGCATAATTACTCATTCCGTTGGTAACGACGCCTTCTTCTTCACTTGCGGCCGCTACCACCTCTCCACCAGGACACATACAAAACGTATAGACACTACGCTTATTGGGAAGATGCACAGCCATCTTGTATTCGGCTGCCCCAAGCGCAGGGTGGCACGCAGCCTTACCCCATTGCGCAGTATTAATTATCTGCTGAGGATGCTCGATGCGCACACCAACAGAAAACGGTTTACGCTCCATACAAAGATGAGCATCACGACACACTTCAAAAGTATCGCGCGCAGAATGCCCACACGCTAAAATTACCTGCTGCGTTGCAAGCATAAAACGCTCATGGGTCTGCGTATTCTCGAGGACAACAGCATCCTTCTCAAATCCTATAAATTTTGTATGAAAAAGGACGCGCCCACCTGCTGCAATAATTTGGTTACGCAATGCAACAACGGTATGACGCAGTTCATCACTTCCAATATGAGGATGTGCCTGCCACAAAATATCCTCTGGGGCTCCCGCTTGAACAAACCATCTAAGAACATGGGGCGCTAAAGGATTTTTTATATTGGTTGTCAATTTTCCATCCGAGAAAGTCCCTGCTCCCCCTTCCCCAAATTGAATATTTGAAAGAGGATCGAGTTCACCCGTCTTTAAAAAATGGTCAACATCAACAACACGCTCCTCCACAGGAGCACCTTGTTCAATCAAATACGGTCGCAATCCGGCCCTAGCAAGATAGAGCGCTGCAAAGAGTCCCGCAGGGCCTGCGCCCACAACAACAGGCGAAAGAACATCACACCCCGAACAATCAGGAATTTCAAGTGGCTTATAGGGTTTTGGGTGCGTGATCGTAATACCCTTAGCACAGACGTGTTTGCCCGCTAATAACGCAGCTTCATCACTTGGATTTTTAAGGGTTATATCGAGCGCGACAACAAAATGGACCTTGCTTTTTTTACGAGCATCAACACTCCGCTTAACAAGCACACAAGACGTAATGTCTTGTGGTTTCACAGAAAGCGCACGAGCCACCTCACTACGACGCAACTCCTCTGCTTCGGGCAATCCTGCATCAAGTGAAAGCGCAAGATTAGAAACACGAATCACATCCCACCCCTCTCGTTCGCTTCTCGGCGATACATTGTTAAAGCAGCCTGAGCGATTGCCTCTCCTGCGACAATACCGCTCGTCCATGCCCAGTCGAGATTAAATCCCCCGCAAGGCCCATCGACATCTAACGCTTCTCCAATAACATAAAACTGTTTAATCCTGCGCGATTCGCATGTTGCTGGATTAATGGCCGCAACATCACAACCACCACGCATAACTTGGCAGGTTTGATCAGAGGCGATATCTTTCACCGTAAGCGTTAACGCCTTACAATTTGTCGCAATATGTTGACAAAGCACATAAGCATCTTGGGTTGATGCCAAAGACGACCAAGAGGTGTGACTCTCTCTCTGTATTGCCTCACAAACCAATGATACGAATGCTTCACAAAGCGGCTGAGCCAAAACTCCCGTTACTACCATTTTGACCACATCTTCAACTGTGTGAACCGAGCAAGATGACAAGGATAATTCTGCATCTTGCCAAGTTTGATACGTTTGGAAGAAATGTCTTACAAGATCTTCGTGGGTGAAATCAGGAAGCAAATCAAGCTCAATTACATCACCGGGCTGCGCATAGCGTGAGGCGTTAAAAACAACAATACCTGATATACCATAAGGCCTAAAGAGAACCTCACCCGATTCAATAAAAATAGGCTGATCAGAATTCTTAGGAACGACACGCAACATAACACGTTGCCGCACACCATCAAGATCTTTGAGGTGCCAGCCACCCAAGGGTTCCGCGACAAGAGGACCTAAAACCGGCCGCATTGCAGTACACGGCTGCATGAGAGCCAAGTGAGAGTTCTGACTCAAAGCGTGTCCTACCGCAAGAACTACCATATCAGCTGTTCTCGTAAAGGGAACCTCAATATCCTTCACTTTGGAAGTCTTCTTTTTTGACTTACTGCGCGCCCCCACGTTCCCTTCCTGAGCAACTTGGCGAATTCCACTAAGCGAAAAACGGGCAGTTTGAGTGTTTTGCATAACGTGAGCACTTTGCATATCGAGCAAATCGGAAACATTTTGGGTATCATGCATATCTTGCACGCACGATAGCGCATTTACCCGCGCTTGTGGAACAAACACAATCCCATATACATCACACCAATAGAGCAGGGTATCTAAAACAGTCTTTGCTTGATTCGACACAGGAAACAGCATACCGTCGTACGCTTTCCCCTCTCGTCCTAAAAGACCAAGGGCGGATAACCACTCAGGAGCGGGTACCACCGTTTCGCAGCATACCGTACGGACTTGTTCTACAAAGTTAGCATTAGTGTAATACTCACTACCTGCCTGTGTAGGCATCCCATCGCAATAAATCTTAGTATTGGAATAGTTGCAGCGACCATTTCCACTTGCCAAGATGGAGTGCCCTATCTTCTTGGATGACTCATAGACTTCTATACGTACAACATGACGCAATCCCTTTTGATTGAGCACCTGTGCTGTACGTAACGCACAAGCAAGACCTGATGCGCCTGCCCCAACAATAGCCAGATTAACCAAAGGGCGCGAAGAAGGTCTGTAAGATTGCTCGGTCATATCTACCATCCTTATCCTGCTTGGCAGCAAACGCAACAATAAGCCTCTTCATCATAACAAACAAAAAATGAGGGGTTTACACGGTATACGCATAAACCCCTCATCCCAAAAATCATCCTGCAATCTTAGCTATTTTAGAGCTCCTTGACCCATAAGCCATGAATATTGCAATTCTCATATACACGAACAGGTTTATCTCCAGGAAGCACAGTAAAATCAGCAATGGGCTCCTCGCCTGGATCAAGATTCTTTACCTGATAACCCTGCTCGGTCTCCAAAACGATAAATGTAATCCAATGAACATCAATCATGGGATGCTCTACACTACCAACCTGAACATGAACAGTATTACCGTCAATAGTTACATCAGGAACGTGCTTCTCAAGTGCGGCATCTGTAGAGTCAGCGACAAGCTCAACCATCTTTTCCCCACAGCATACCAGCGGCACACCTGAATCATAAATTTTGATAGCGATATTGCCACAGTGTTCGCACTTGTAAAAAACAAGCTTCTTCTTTTCCATGAGCTCATCTCCTTTGTGTTAAAAAATAGACCTTGCAATAATAGATTGCATCATTGCGCAATTTGATGGCGCGGGCCTTCTTGCATATGCTTTGTCATATGAGCGTAAACCAAAAGAATAACTCCCGCAACAATAAGCGGAATAGACAAAAGCTGTCCCATGGTAAACCAGTCCCCATACAAATACCCCAATTGTGCATCAGGAAGACGCACAAACTCAATCAAAAAACGGGCAACACCATAACCGAGCATAAAAACTCCCGTAAACGTCCCTCTTGGATAAGGAGGATGTTTACGCGACAGCAAAAAGAGGATCACAAAAAGAACAAGTCCTTCAAGAAGTGCTTCGTAGAGCTGACTTGGATGGCGTGGCACCATGCCGGCAGAGCCACCAAAGACAACGCCCCAAGGAAGATCGGTCGGTGCACCCCATAGCTCACCGTTAACAAAGTTAGCGCAGCGGCCAAAAAACAGACCGAGTGGTGCACCAATAACCACTAAATCAACCAGCGATAAATACGGCATCTTAATCAGTTTTGCCGCTACGATGCCACCCAACAATGCGCCAATAAATCCCCCATGGAAGCTCATACCACCATGCGCAAAATTTAAAATTTCAAGAGGATGAGCAGCGTAGAGTTCAAAATTATAGAACACTACATAGCCAAGCCGACCGCCAACAATAACTCCTATCATGCCAGCCAGCAGGACAACACAGACGTCATCGACATTAAAATGTAGCTTCCAGCGTTTTGCAGTGCCATACATCACAAGCATGGCAAGCAAAAAACCAAGCACATACGCAATACCATACCAACGCGCAGTGAAGGGCCCTATCGTAAAGGCAACGGGATCAAGCATATGATATACATCGTTTAGCATATGCTCATACTACTCTAAGTTTTGCCTGATGTTCTTAATTGATTTGATTATTGGTTTTTAGTTCTTTCCCATTCCCGCATTTACCGAATGCGCAACGCTTTCGACCTGCTCTCGTAGTGAAAGAGGAATGCGTTCTACACTAGAAAACTCCTCATTACAAAAGGTGCATTTCATAGTAAAAAGACCATGCTCATCAGAGAGCACCATTAACGACGAGTAGGTATTGAGATCAAGTGGCCTACCGCATGTTGGGCATAAGACAACGTTGTCACCCATAATTAACTCCTTGTGCTCGGGCTATGCACAAATGTTCAGAAACAAATAGAGCATCTGCATATCTAAACGTTTTGATAAAACGTATTGAACTAAGTGTGTAAGACCTTACTCCAACAGCGCCTACGATACTCCTGTGTAAGAAAAGACCACATGGTAACTACAAAACTGTAGCCAAGTTATTACGTAATATGCCT
Organism: uncultured bacterium; assembly: GCA_905215035.1. GTDB lineage: Bacteria > Actinomycetota > Coriobacteriia > Coriobacteriales > Eggerthellaceae > Anaerotardibacter. The sequence continues at coordinate 14,566 of CAJMOJ010000001.1, read as the reverse complement.
GATAAGGGCTTCATAAAAAATGCGGGCATCACCTATGAGACCCGCATTCTATACCATTGTTGTTTCAAGGAGGTAGCCACCATCAAAGAAGTGACTCGATTTGTTTTACGCTCCGTCTAAACTCCCGTACGCCCTCTTAAAGTACCGATGCATGCGTCAAGAAAAACTCGCACGACTTACAGGTGTCCTTCACGCACTCCGTATGATCAATGTCATCTCGAAACAGTAGATCGAGATCCATAGTTACTTTACGAGTTGGACGATCACATAACGAATAGTTGCAATCTGCCGGGCACGTTGCTCCTGGAGCATTATGAGGACAGCGTGACTGCATTTCTTCATCACATCCACGTGTTTTCCAACAAACGGTCATTGCTACCATACGTCCTTACATAAAGCTACTGCTGAGCAATACTACTGAGCAGGAACAACACGAGTAACGCCTGGCACGCGATCCTTCAAGATCCGCTCAACGCCATTAGCAAGCGTCATCTGAGACATAGGACAACCCTTGCAAGCGCCCTGAAGCTCTACTGTCACTACTCCGTCTTCAGACACGTCTACCAACGACACGTCACCACCATCTGCCTGCAATGAGGGACGAATAAGCTCTAAAACTGCAGCTACATCTGATTTTTCTACCATAGCAATACACCTCAATCACACTAAGACTTGCCTGGAGCGTGCCTGATCTTACTCTGCTGCGCCTACGGCAAGTTTGATTCTTATATCATCAGCGATAATACCATGCTTATGCAGTGAGCTCACGCACAACACGGCCAATTTGCGCAAAGTCCTCAAAGAGTACATCCCGTTTAGTCCGATCGTAAATTGCAGCAGCAGGATGATATACCGGCATCACGGTAAAACGGCCTACTTGATGGATAGTGCCATGCAAATGCGTAATACCCGTACCCGTCTTCATAATGAACTGTGTCGCAAAATTACCCAGCGTCACAATAATTTTAGGATTGATCGAACGCGTCTGCTCACGCAAAAAATCAGCACATGCTTCAATCTCGTCTGCGCGAGGATTGCGATTACCTGGTGGACGACACTTAATAACGTTGGCAATAAATACGTCCTCACGCCTAAGACCCGCAGACTCCAACAATTCATTGAGGAATTTCCCGGCCGCACCTACAAAAGGCTCACCTTGTAAATCTTCATTTTTTCCTGGAGCCTCCCCCACAATAAGCACATCAGCATGAGGATTTCCTGTCCCAAAAACGATCTGCGTACGACCCTCACATAGATCGCATCGTTGACATCCCTCAACCATGGCACGAATTTCATCAAGAGGAAGCGGTTGCTTGCGTTGCGTCATAATCCCTCACCTTGTTGTAGTTTAAGCATAGTAACGTGGCATGCGATGAGAAAATCCGATTGTAACTTCATGTTGGATTGTTGCCGCTTTTTTTGCCATCGTATCAATAGAACAATCAACCGATGGATGGGGTCCTGCGATAAGCACCTCATCGCCAATCTGAGGATTTGGCCGCACCCGAGACACACGCCGTAAATCAATCTCGAACATACACTGATCCATACAGATATTGCCAACCTGGTGCACTGCTTGATCTTGCCATGCAAAGTCAATATTTCCTGACAACAAACGAATAAGCCCATCGGCATACCCTATTGGCACCGTACAGATCTTAACCGATCCAGGTGAGCGATAATTCATGCCATAGCTTACGCCTTCACTCATAGCCGGAGTCATAACGTTGGTGATGCGAGCATGTACGCTCATAGCAGGCTTGAGTTCAATGAATCGATGAGTATCAGGTGCAGGATGATATCCATAGAGTGAAATTCCTAAACGCACCATATCAAAATGTGTTTTAGGAAAACGATAAATCGCAGCCGAATTGTCGCAATGGACAATTCCTGGATTAATACCTGCTGCCTCAAGAGCACGCATAGCCTCAACGAATCGGCGAATTTGAATTTGGAAATCAAGTGTTTCAAGCGCATCGGCCGTAGCAAAATGAGTAAAACACCCTTCTAACTCAAGCGCACGATGAAAGCTAATCTGCTGCATAAATTCAACAACATCTTCTGCAAGCACGCCAATACGATTCATACCCGAATTAATAACCAAATGATACGGTGCTTCCATACCATGTTGATCTGCTATTTCACCATAAGCGACAGCAAAATCAGGCGTATATATCGAAGGGGTAATGCGGTAGTAGAGCAAAAGCGGAATCGACTCAATAGGAGGCTCAGAAAGAAGCAAAATGGGCTCACGTAAATCTGCTTTGCGCAGCTCAATTCCCTCATCTACGGTAGCAACGCCTAAATAAGATGCACCTGAAGTGACCGCTGTCTTTGCAACATCAACCGCACCATGACCATAAGCATCTGCTTTTACCACGGCAAGCAATCGCGTTGTATTAGGCAAAAGACGTCTGGTAGCCATGACATTATGCTGAATGGCTGATCGGTCAACCTCTACCCACGACCATCTTCTGTTTCGCTGATCAGTATGCTCCAAAACCTCTTCTTTAAAAGGTTCCTTTTTTGCTTCATCCCGCGCTTCCTTATCACGAGAATACTGATAGTTGCTTTTCTTGTTTTTAAATGCGGCAGCAGTAAACCCGTTGATTATCTCATCCAATGCCGATTCTCCTTGCTACACCTAACATGACGCCCAACATGCATAGAATCACTTTCGAAAAAATGCTCAATCTCTCGTCTCGAACACTCTTTCTAGAACTCTCAGTCTCTAGAACTCTCAGTATACACAAAGCGACCCCTCTCACCCAGACGGGTTTAAGGAGTCGCTTTAATCCGTTCACAACTTAGTGCGATGGGGCTCCTGCGGCAGGATCCTTGAACTTACTGAGCACTTGCGAGAGAGCTCATTTCCTGAGTAAGCTGATCAACGTTGCCTACAATTGCATTTGCAAGTGCCTGCTCGCCCGTGTCGGTAGGAATCCACTGACCAGTCTCTGAGCTCATCTCTACCGTAACAGTAGACTCAACAGGCTCATCTTTAGCCAACTGATCAAGAATCATTTGCACCATATGAGATTGCATGTCTGATTGGCTCGCTCCACTCAAAGCAGCACTCATAGCGTAGCTCATAATGTCGGGCAACGCATTAGAAATAGCCGTGGTGATTTGCTTTGAGGTAATCTTTACATCAACCATAACAGTCTCAGGTTGCTCACCCTTAGTAGCGCCTGTTACCTCATAGGCAAATCCTTCGGTCCATGAAGACATGAACTGATCTGGATCTAAGCCCATCTGCTGGAACTCAGCCATATCAGCTGCAGCAAAATCATCTGAAGAACCATTTTTAAACCCATCCAGATAGCCCTTCAAAGCATTTTCCGCTGCCTGCTCATCTGACTCACATCCAGACAATGCAAACATTCCCATGCAAGCAATCAAGCAGGTAATAAGCGCTATTACTACACGCTTAGAAAACTTTGTTACCTCACTCATCTGTTTTCCTTTCTCCCCATGCGCCGATATAACACCACACGTTATATCCGCATGCATTGTATATCGTTCAATTTTACCGCTCTTTACCCCACTTTTTACCCCTGAATCGTAAGGAAATTGTCAGGCCTACTATTTTGTCGTACCAGTTTTTCATAGATACCTGTATACACCTATAAAAACACCCCATCGCTTTTATTCAAACGATGGGGTGTTATGTGATGTTGTATTGCTATCAGCTCAACAAAGCAAACTGATCAGCACTCGTGCGCATTATTGCACACCGCATACTGAATGTCAGTATGTACTATCGAGTGCTACTTAGCGATCAATATTGTAGAACGCCTTTGCGCCTGCGTACTGACCAGCCTCAGCAAGCTCCTCTTCAATACGGATAAGCTGATTGTATTTTGCAACACGGTCTGAACGGCAAGGAGCACCTGTTTTAATTTGACCTGCATTAGTTGCAACAGCCAAATCAGCAATAGTGGTATCTTCGGTCTCGCCCGAACGATGAGACATGACGCACGCATAGCCAGCCTGCTTTGCCATCTGAATTGCTTCCATAGTCTCAGTCAAAGAACCAATCTGGTTAACTTTGACAAGAATAGCATTAGCACAACCAAGCTCAATACCCTTTGCAAGACGCTCAGAGTTAGTTACAAACAAGTCATCACCAACAAGCTGTACGTGATCACCAATACGATCGGTCAATGCTTTCCAGCCATCCCAATCCTCTTCAGCCATACCATCTTCGATAGAAATAATAGGATACTTGTTAACCAATGCCTCCCAATAATCAACCATCTCAGCGCTGGTAAGCTCACGGCCTTCCCCTGCTAAAACATATTTGCCCGTCTCAGGATTATAAAATTCAGTTGAAGCGGGATCCATAGCAAACATAATGTCGGTACCTGGTTGATAACCAGCCTGCTCACATGCTTTCATGATGTAGGTCAGAGGCTCTTCGTTGGTAGTAAAGTTGGGAGCAAAACCACCCTCATCGCCAACACCACCGCCAAGACCAGCATCATGCAAAACTTTCTTTAAGGTGTGATAAATCTCTGCGCACCAACGTAGTGCCTCAGCAAAGGTAGGAGCACCAACAGGCATAATCATAAATTCCTGGAAGTCGACATTATTGTCGGCATGCTCACCGCCATTTAAGATGTTCATCATAGGCGTTGGCAACATATTGGCATTGACGCCACCAACATATTTATAAAGAGGAAGCTCAGCAGACTCAGCAGCCGCTTTTGCAACAGCAAGTGACGCACCCAAAATGGCATTAGCGCCAAAATTAGCCTTATTCTTAGTACCATCAAGAGCAAGCATCTCAGCATCAATAGCGCGCTGATCATCAGCTTCCATACCGATTAAGGCATCCGCGATTTCCTCATTAACATGACCAACGGCCTTCAAGGTGCCTTTACCCATATAACGATCAGCATCACCATCGCGCAACTCTACTGCCTCAAATGCGCCAGTAGAAGCGCCTGAGGGCACCGCAGCACGACCCATAGAGCCATCGTCAAGAATTACCTCAACTTCAACGGTTGGATTGCCGCGCGAATCAAGAACCTCGCGACCAAAAACATCAATAATGGTTGCCATGATGAGTTTCCTCCTGAGAGATAGTTTCACAAACGCTCTTATGATACCACTGATCAAGCAAGCCGTTAGAACCAAACCGCAAGCACAACAAAAACCAAACAGAGCGTCACCGTACCAAAAACCTGTAAGCCTGTCACCGTAAGTTCATTAAGTGAGCTCCTTTTTGCACTTGCTCCATAACAACGCGCCTCCATAGCAACTGACATCCTGTCAGCTTGTCTAAAAAGCATTACAAACAAAGGAATAAACACCTGAATCCATGCCATTACCTTTTTCCACACTGAACCCGCGTTAAAGTGCGCCGCTCGCGCTTGTTGAGCACGCTTAATGAGCTCTGCTTGCTGTGCGACCTGAGGAATAAAACGCAAAGCCAAAGTAGCAATCATCGCAGCATCATCAACCGGAAATTTCACCGCTTGCAAAGGAGATAGAAGTGACGTAAATGTCACTAATAACGTTTCATATGCCGTTGTAAGCACCAGCAAAAAAGTTGCAATGAACAAAAACCAAATACGCACCACATAGAGCAATCCTTGCAAAGCTCCTGATGAGCTTACCTGTATTGGAAAGCCACCCGTTTGTGCTGCGTCGGGATTATAAACAAATGCATTACAGAGCCAAATAATAAGCAGAATGATGAAAAGAGGAATACTGAGCACCATGATAGTTTGAGGGCGAATGCGCCCCATCACCATACCGACACCTAGAAAGAGTGCGCAAATCCCAAGACCAATCCATTCATCCATGCAAAGAATACATACTGAGCACACGAGTAAGGCGATCAGTTTACAACGTGGGTCAATCTTTGCCATATTCGAAGAAAGCGCTTGTTGAGACTGCAGCATTTCTCTCATAGTTATGCCTCTTGGTCAGAAACAAAATCACTGTTAGGCAACTCACCATTACTGAGGCTACCTGGCAATTCGGGAACCATACTTTGTTCACTTGACCACTCTTGCTGCAAAGGCTCAGGATAATTGCCCTCTAGGATATCCTGCACCGCTTCATGGACTTCGTATTCTGTAATTTCAAAATCACTATCCTCAGTATATTCACCTTCAAAGGTAGATCCTTCTGGCAAAAGCATCATCTCTTGACCCAAAAGTCCACGCATGAACATGCGCATCGCATACATACCTGAAATGACTGCTTCAAAAATATCGCGTGGCATAGAAGCCATAAACATAAAGAAAATTTCGGCAAGTGCTGCATTGATCTCATCCATCAGTTCACGTCCATCAAGCGACAAGCCGACCGTATAAGACCGCCTATCGCGCTGATTACGGGAACGTACAATTAAGCCACGCGCCATGAGTTTATGTAGAACAGGTGTAAGATTGGGCCGCTGAATTCCCAATCGCTCACAAAGCTGTGCGGGCGTTAAGGTTCTATCATGATCAAGTTCTATAAGCAGCTCAAGCTGTTGAGAGGTAAGCTGATAGGTTTTTAAGATCGGTGCGATCAATCCATGCAGGAGCATTTCAAGCTCACGAACAGACCTAAATGCTTCGCGGGGAAAATCTTGGGCATCCATTCGATCACCCTATGATTTCTTAATTGTCTGATTACCGCATTTGGGACAAGTAACCTTAAGCATCCCCTTGCCCTTAGGAACAGAAAGGCTCTGCCCGCATTGTGAGCAAGTAAAGGTAAGAGTGTTGGATTCAATAGTAGTAGCTTCTATCACTACCCCATCATCACCTTCATGTACAGTTTGCGGCGCACCATCTTTAGTTCGTTTATTGGCTCGTTTTTGATCACGCTCATTTTTACGTGCCTCACGCATAGCTTCTTTTTGTACGCGATCAGCCATCTTTGCCGCGTTGCGATCTGCTTGTCGTTTATGCGCGTCTGCTTTCAGAGCGCTGCGGCGTGCCATCCAGGCACGCGGTTTCACCATAAGAGAGTTAAATACCTGCAATTCACGTACGCGCGCTGGAATATTACGAGAAAACATCCGGAATGTTCCATAGATCATGAGTGCCAAGGCTAGCAAAGAAAGCAAGCTTGATGATGCAAAAAAGTTAATGACTACTAGCAGAGCAGCCGCAATCATGAGTGCCCGCGTAAGATCATCAGCCCCATACCGACCCATCATCCAACGCATCATTTTGTATTGGAATTGAGGATCGGGTTGACGTTGCTGCTTATTTTGTTGTGAATTCTTATCCTGTCTGAAGTTCATAAGAATACTCATCCACCTTTTAATACCTCATAAGCACCGACGCTTATCGTTAGACAGAGTACAAACATACAATGCTACTGCTTTAGTCGTATCGCTATCCATATTTTAGTTATGAAGTATAACTTAATGTTACTTATGATGTCCTGAGGTGTGAGTGTAGTTATACAATATAACCATGTTTGGTAGTTCGTAGCTTGCAACGCTTGTTCATTCTTTGGCTTGTCCTTTGCTCGTCTTCTCGCTCGCGCTCTTATGCGTTCTTATAGCCTCTTTGTTTATCCCATAAAAAGAAGGCTAGCGAACAAACGCTAGCCTTCTTTTTTACGTATGCGTCACATCAATAACGTTTATATGCGCACAAAAACTGCTCTTATGCGATTGCTGCTCTTTTGAAAACTATCCCCTCGACCAAAATGCAACAATCACTCGGTGAGCCCCTGTTTTATTTCAACAGGGTGTAAATTAGAACTCAGTTTCAACCTGAACTGCTAAAGCAATGATTTCAGGAAGCAAATCGCCCTTTAAATCCATCTCAACCAAAGCAGCAGCCTGAGCATCATCAGACGCCTTTTCGTCCTTCAAAACCTTCTCAAAATGAGCCAGTTTATCGCCGCTCAGGTACTTAGTGACCAAGCCTGCATAGTCAAGCAAAATTGCCAATGCGCCATCATAAGGGCTCATAACAAATCCACCAACCTTAGCAGTATTGGTGTTGTCAGGAACCTCATTTTGAAGAGCGCCATACATATAATCAATCCAAGATTGAGCAGCACCTGGATCAGCGATATAGGTTACAAGACCATCTTTTTCTGCGCCCTCTTTAACAGCAGCTAAAGAAGTCTCAAGCTGCGTGCACAGTGCGCGCATGATTGCATTGTAGCCCTCTGGATTTGCAGGAGCATATTCTTTAGCAATATCATCAAGAGTTACTGACTCATTCTTGCGAATGAAGTCATATACGATCTTCTCAGGATCATCAATGTTATCAAGCGCGAATTTCTCAGCAGTAATAGTTTCGCCCTTAACCTTAATGATATGAAGTGCCTCAAGATCAAATACCAAAGCAGCTGCAAATGCCTTTGCGGCTTTCTCGTCGCTAGGGAGAACACCGTTCTCATCTAATGCGCATACGACGTAACGACGCGCAAGTTTTGTTGCATCCATGACTAATCCCTTCCTTGTCATCAATAACTTTGACACTTAGAACTTTAGCTTTTGTTAAACCTCACAAAGCCCAAACACAATTCTCGTAATAATCCCGTTGCATTTGGGATACTTTGTGGACAAGGTTATGACGAGCAAACGGTGTTTTAAAGGCATTTCTAACGTAGAGATGACAATACGGGACTCTAGGGATGCCTATAACAAAGCGGGGTTGGAAACCGTTACGTCTCCAACCCCGCTCTCTTTTATGGATGCTCTATAAAAGCTTTACGCGAAAGCCACTACGAGTATTGCTACAACTTCATCCACAATCCTTATCTACTTATGCCCTACGATTGCGGCGTGCAACAACATAGCCTGACACAACAAGCCCTGAACCAAGAGCGCATACTAACAACGCTAAAATAGCCGATGCGTCATCACCAGTTTTAGAAAGAACGCGCTTAGCAAATCGCTCAGCATCAGATTCGGGTGCAGGACCAGGAGACAAAATCTTTACCCATGCATCCCCGCTAATTTCTTCACCCGTAATAAGACCGGCGCCAATTACCTCAACATCGTTGGATACATCACCGCCATCTGCTGGCTTGAAAAGCGTTGTTTCGTACGTGAGCTTCCAGATTTCGCCACCCTTTATCTCAGGAATTTCAACTAAGATCGTTCTGTCTTGAGCGTTATAAGCGTCAGATGGAATACGTTCAACCGTGCCATCAGGATGTATAAGCTTAATTGATCGAGGGCTCAACTCATGGCCATCGGACATAACATCCTGAACTAGCACGTTCTTCCATACCGTAGCAGGCATATCGTTTCCGATCTCAATCGTGTACTCAAGGAGATCACCCTGATAGAAGTTACCATCATCGCGATCCAAGTTAGCTACACTCTTTTGAACAATAGGAACTGGTGTTACATACTTTACCCAACCAGTTGGAAATACATAACCTGAATCAAAAGGACCAACAACTTCATCCTCAGGATCAGTACCCTCAACAACCGCTTTTACGCCGATGTTGTGATCTTCTGGTGTTGCAGGATCGACAGAGTTCTTATTGATAAGAGCATCAAAGGTCAGTACCGCAGATTCTTCACCAGGAACCTCTCCAACTGGAATTCTAATGGTACGTGTATCAGGATCATAGACATCAGGAGTCAATTTAATCTTATCGCCTGCAGGAGTTACCAGCTCAAGCGTATCAGACATGAGCGTTAACCCATTAGGAATCTCAATGGTTATTACACCATCCTCAAGCATGGAATGGGGAGCTTTGTTGGTGAGATCAACCGTGTATGAAAGGATATCATCCACCATAGCATCTTCTTTATCCCCGCGCGTTTTATTGGTAACCGCAATTGTTATTTCTGGATCAGGGTTAGCTGGTAATACACTGTCTCCACCCACCGGAAGCTCCTCATTTGGAATTTCCGGACGCGGTGTTCCATCTGGATCAGAACCTGATGTTTTTATCTTAGTGGTAACATCTGCACCTTCATCAAGTGCCTCTGGGTTCACCTCTGTTTCATAAATGACCTCATATTTTTCTCCGCCCTTAATATCTCCTACCGGGACTTTGAGCGTTTTTGTTTCAGGGTCGTATACATCATCTGGATTAAGTTTGATTTCGGTTCCGTCAGGCGCCTTCAAAACAATAGTGTCGGGCTTCAAGGTTACCCCATCAGGAATAGGAGCCGTAATCACAACATCTTTCCAAACACTGTCAGGGGAATCAGCGATGTTTTCGGGGATGATTGTATTCTTAAGCGTGTCACCAACTTGCACGGTATCATGATCAGGATCAGTAATATTGTCTACCTTGACTGTAATCTTCTCAACAGGTTTTGGTGTCCAGACTGCATAGTAGGTCATATCCTCATCCCAAAGCTGATCGGTATCTTTAAAATCAGCTTCTTTAGCATTAGGATCTTTTGCCCAACCCATGAATGAGTAACCTTCACGCACAGGCTTATCAGTAGGAACAGTCATGGTGTCTAGAGCTTTGTGAGTATCATCAACGACCTTATCTGCCCCATCAGCAAAGGTACCCTGATTTGCGTCAAAGGTTACTGAACGAGGAGCGAGAGCCCAGTTGCCATAAACCGTAGTATTGCCCTGAATAGGAGTTTGATCGGTGAAGTTTACCGCATTGTCAGTACCATCGCCTGCATCAGTACTCCAGCCTTGGAAATCATATCCTGCGGTCGATGGATTATCAGGTGTGTTCTCTACGCGATTAGCCGCACCCGGATAGTAAGCTGCTGCCACTTTGTCGCCTGGCACGTAAGCACCTGGATCAAAGAAGTAGGCACCTTGTGGTACATCCGCCTGTACTACCACCCCATCATCTGATTGAGTAGTAGCATCTGAATTCTCATCCACCTTAACGGGACTTACAGGATTTTCGGGTAGGACTAAATTCTCAGTATTCTTCATATAGGTCACCGAGAACGTCTCAATAACATCAAGATACTTTACGCTTTCAAGGTAGGCACCACCCTCACCTTTGGCATACCAATGATAGGTGAGCTTGTATTTACCAAGATCTTTTGTCTCAGCATTACGCTTATAAAGAAGCAATTCTTTGAGGTCGTCAGTCAAAGGCAATTCTTGCCAGGTGCCATCAGCTGCCTGTTTAGAAACGAGCACATTTACGGTGCCCTTAACCGTAGACAGCTCTACTCCTGAAAACTCTTCATTGTCAGCAGGAAATGCTTCAGTATTAAGATTGCCGTTAGCGAGGTCTACCGCACTACCAATACTGAAATTAACCCCTTTGCGATGGTCATAGCGCATAAAATCAGAATACTTATCAGAGTCTAATGGACGCGAGCCTTCAATAGCTACATAGGCAGTATGATCAACACCTGCCGCCGTTGCTACCGACAAAGTGGTTGTAGGAACAAGGCGTAAACGACGCGTTCCTGTTGCATATACGCTTTTATCCGATGGGTCAGGATAGTACTTAACGTAAACGGTTGTCCAACCAATTCCTGGTGCCAAACTTGCGACCGAATAATCACTCTGATTGAGTGTAATAACAGGAACATTCTCCATTCCACTCACTGATGATTTGTTGTCATCAGCAACCCACGACACAGCAAATGATGAATCTTTCACCATAGCGTCATTGGTAAAGGGGAACAAATAGGTGATATTGCGAACTGTATCATAGTTTGCATCCTCGTAATCACCGTTTGAAGGATAGAGCATGGCCGTACATACAGAGGCCATTGAGTACGCCTTGATAGTATTTGTACTTTGTGCAGGGAAGTTTTCAGCATTCGCAAAGAGTTTTAATTGAGGGTATACCCCATCTTTCGCGACCCATAAGTCAGATGACAAACCAGGCATCTGCGATAGCGCATTGGTGCCAGACATCTCACGCGTGAGCTTACCCGTAATAGTAGGTGATCCAGCAACAGCGTTTACGGTACCAACTCCTGCTCCATTTTCACCGCGCGCTGTTGTTTGCTTGTCGTAGTAACAATTCTGGAAATACGCTCCACCTGAATTGCCAATAAAGCCACCGACACTAATAGAGTTACCTGCAGTGGTTAAAGCGCCAACTTCACCAGCTGCATAGCAATTGCTAAAGGTGATGTTTCCGTCAGCATATCCTGCAAAACCACCCATATTGGATGCTTCATTTTGCATACCCGTCATGGTAGTTGAATAGCAGTTGGTGTATTTAGATGGCAACGCAGAAGTTCCACTCGATGAACCATCACCTAAGAATCCACCAACAATAGTTGAGCCCTCTACAACACCTGATGCTACACAATTTTTAAACCCATTATTGAAGTGGTTAACACCCGAGAAAACTGAAGTTCGCGTATTGCCGTACATAGTAATATTGCAATAGCAGTTTTCAACATAGTCATATCCTGGACAGGACACAAAACCACCTGAATGGCCCGCAGTAGAAACCGTCACGCCATCAACTGCATAGGAATTGCTGACATACGAGCCCCATAATGGTCCTGTAAAGTTACCAATACAACTTGCGCCATACGTATACACGCGCTCAGTACGGCATTGGTCAATGCGCGTTGCATATGAATCGATTGGATCTCCTGCACCATCAACCGCTTTATAGGCATTTCCAATGCTCCAGCCAACAGCAAGAGCTCCAACAAAGTCATTACCTTTTACCAGTGAGTCAATAACAGCAACATTAGTAATGGCGCCAGCTCTAAAGTTGGCAACGGCAACCGAATATCCTTGGCTGTTATCATTAGCGCGCACGTCAGCATAGCGGAAATTGAGATTTTTTAGTTCAAAATTTGGATTGTCATTAAACGAAACAAAACCGAGGCCATAGCTTGTATGGCCACTTGCTCCACCATACAACTTCATGTTGTAAATTGTATGCCCGTTGCCATCCATAACAATAGGTGCCGTTGTATTCACAAGTGCAGTTGGAGACCAAATACGACCATCCTTACCGCCTAAATCCAAATCAGCAAGAAGCTTAAAGCTTTTTAAAGCATTATCTGGTTGAGCGCATACCCAACGCAATTCTGCAGGAGTATTAATCAAATAAGGATTGTCAGCACTACCATCGCCCGTTGCTGGCTTAACAGAAGAGCTGCCATCCCATGGTGTAAGACCCGTTGATTTGTCTAAATTAGCAAATTTAGTTTCGCAATCAGACCACATGCGACTTAAATATTCTCCCCATGTTTCAGCTTGAGCTGATTGAGGACTAAACGTAATGCCGCTCAGTGCAATAAGACAAGCGCTCAATACCAGAAGAATAACTTTTGCAGGATTTCTTTTTTCCTGCCTCACAACAGTATTCACTTTTAAACTCCGCCCGATTGAGTAATTGAAAAAATGTAATTTTCAATAGTTATACTGTCATGAAACTATATTGTCAATGTAATGAACGACATATCGTAAATTTCATAAACAATGCGATTTTGGTTGTATTTGGCATCAATAAAAATGCCGTACCCCACATTCGGAGCACGGCATTCATGTAATGCAATTTGAAGATGAAAATACTTCGTAGCTATACATTAGAGTTCGTCTGCGAACCCTAAACTAAACTACTCAGCTTCCTTCTTCTCTTCTTCAGCAACAGCAACCTCGTCATCAGCGATAACAGCACCGTCAGCCTCTTCAGCAGCCTCAACCTCTGCCTCAGCAGCAGCTTCAACTTCCTCAGCACTAACCTCTTCGGTTGCCTCTTCTTTTGCTTCTTCTTTCTTAGGAGCAGCAGCCTTCTTTGCTGGCTTCTCAGCAGGCTTTTCAACCTTTTCTTTCTTAGCAACAGGCTCAGAGCAAAGCTCCATGATTACAACAGGAGCATTGTCACCTTTACGATTGCCAAGCTTGTAGATACGGGTGTAGCCGCCTTGACGATCAGCAAACATACCCTGCTCTACCTTTTCAAAAACCTCACGTACAAGCTCTTTGTCACCGAGTGCGGCAATAGCTAAACGGCGAGAGTGAAGATCGCCCTTCTTTGCCCAGGTGATGATCTTGTCTACGTCAGGACGGATCTCCTTAGCGCGAGCCTCGATCGTCTTAATACGGTCGTTGGTGAATAAAGCCTGAACCAAGCTTTTCTTCATTGCCTTGGTATGAGAAGAATCAGTACCAAGCTTACGGCCCTTTTTGTTGTGCCTCATTCTTATATCTCCTAAAGCTTCAAATTGAGGTCCATAGAAATGAGCTTATCCTTCACTTCTTCAATGGACTTCGCACCAAAGTTTCTAATATTGAGCAAGTCATTCTCAGAGTACTCAACCAACTGACGTACTGAATGAATACCAGCACGCTTTAAGCAGTTATAGGAACGAACGGACAAATCTAAGTCCTCGATCTGCTTATCAAGCTCAGCGTTGGTTTCTTGATTCTCAGGAGCGAAGATAGAAACTACCTCGCCTTCCTCATCTTCAACAACCTCGTCGAGCATCATAAATGCGCCCATATATTGATTAATAATATTGGCTGCACGGCAAATTGCCTCAGTTGGGTTGATTGAACCATCGGTTTCAACCTCTAAAATGAGCCTGTCATAGTCGGTACGTTGACCAACACGGGTATCTTCTACCATCATCGCGCAGCGACGAACTGGTGAGAAGAGAGAATCGACATGGATAATGCCGATAGGGTCTTCAGTACGCTTGTTACGCTCAGCAGAT